>CAMCTH010000104.1 GCA_945877965.1 Planctomicrobium piriforme
CACTTGTGAAGCAGGTCGAGCCGCGCGCGTTGCTGCGACGTCGAGATGCCGGCCGACGGTTTGAGGTACGCGATCGGCTCTTCGCCGCTGCGGAACGGCACCCCTTGGTAGGCGGCGGGCATGAAGCCGTTCGACCAGTTCATCGCCCCATTGATCGGCGCCCCTTGGTGATCGAGCATCACGACGAAGGCCGGCAGTTCATCGCTCTCCGAGCCCAGGCCGTAAGCGGCCCACGATCCGAGGCAGGGGCGACCCGGCAGCACATGACCCGAGTTCATCTGAAACATCGCCGGGCCGTGATTGTTGCTCTCGGCGTGCATCGAGCGAATTACGCACAAGTCGTCTGCATGCTTCGCCAGTTCCGGAAACGTCTCGGCGACGTCGAGTCCCGACTTGCCGTGCTTGCTGAAGCGGTACGGACTAGCGAAGGCGATGTTCTTCGTCTTGCCCGACATGAAAACGTCTTCGCTGCGAAACGTCGGGATCGGTTTGCCGGCGTGTCGCGTCAGTTCCGGCTTGGGGTCAAACAAGTCGACGTGGCTCGGCCCGCCGTACATGAACAGGAAGATGACCGACGTCGCCTTCGGTGCGAAGTGCGGCAGCTTCGGCGCGAACGGATTGTGCGACGCCGGCCCGGGCTTCGCCGACGAGCCGGGCGTGGCACCGAGCAGACCGTCGCGCTGCAACAGATGTTGCAAGGCGAGCGCTCCGAAACCGCCACCGGCCTGCTGCAACAGTTGTCTGCGCGTGAACATCGTCATGCCCGGTTACTCCACGTAGACGAACTGATTGCTGTTGAACAAGACGTGCGCCAAGTCCGACATCGCGCGATGCCGGGCCGCCTCGTCGTCGGCCGATTCTTCGAGATAGACGGCTCGCCGCGCCGCCAGGAAGGTTTCCGCGTCTTGAAGTTGCGACTTCGTCGGCGGGACGGCTAACGTCAGGATGAACGCGCGCTCGATCGCCGCGGCCTCAGTCTTGGTTTCTGTTCGCACGCGCCGCGATAGGTATCGTGCTTGGTCTTCGATGAACTCATCGTTCATCATCAGCAAAGCCTGGGTCGGCACGACGCTTGCCGTCCGGATCGCACAGGTCTCGGTCGTCGTTGGGGCATCGAAGAGTTCCATCATCGGCAACAACAGTTGCCGCTTGACGTAGATATAGACGCTGCGACGCCATTGCGCAGGCCCCTCGGTCGTGAGCGCGGGCCATTTGTTCCGCTGACTGGCAGTGAGCAACTCCGGGCGAATCCGCGGCTTGATCCCCGGCCCGCCGGCTTCGATATTCAAATTACCGCTGACGGCGAGTATGGCGTCACGCAGCGCTTCGGCTTCGAGCCGCTGCTTGTTCATTCGCCAGAGTAGCGTGTTGTCAGGATCGACCAGAAGCGCGGAACTCGGAGCGCGGAGCGCGGAGCTTTCGGACGGAGAGTCACCATCGGGCTGCGCGGCTCCGACAGGCAGCTCCGCGCTCGTCTGTCGGTAGGCGGCCGACAGCACCAGCAACCGGTGTGTGGGCTTCCAACGTCCGCCGTCGGTGATGATTTTTTGGGCGAGATAATCGAGCAGTTCGGGATGGGTTGGCTTCGCGCCGCCGAGACCGAAGTTGCTCGACGTGCTCACCAGGCCGCGGCCGAAGTGATGCTGCCACAGTCGATTCGCCAACACGCGATAAGTTAGCGGGTTGCTCGGGTCGACGATCCACTCGGCCAACGTTCGACGCCGGCCCGTCGTTTTGTCTCCCTCTTGCGGAACGGGAAACTCGACGGATCGAGAGACGAGGACCGTCGGCACGCCGGGCTGCACTTCGGGACCGGGGAAGTCGAGATTGCCGCGGCGCAGGAGAAACGTCGGTTTCGCCTGCGCGTTCGGTTCGACGAGCGCCTGAATCTTGACGACGGGTTCCTTCGACTCCGCTTCCTTTTGTTTCTTCTTCTCGGCGGGATCGAGCGGCCCGCCGCGCTTGACCGTGTTGCTGAAGATTGCGAGGAAGCGGTAATAGTCGGCGGCCGAGATCGGATCGATCTTGTGATCGTGACAGCGAGCGCAGCCGACGGTGAGGCCGAGGAAGACGGTCGAAGTCGTCGAGATCACGTCGTCGAGTTGATCGAGCCGATATTTTTCCTTCGCTTTGCCCTGGCCCATGTTGTCTTCGTTGCTGGGGCCGTTGCAGTTGAAGCCGGTCGCGATGAGCGTCTCGTCGTTCGCGCCGACGATTTCGTCGCCGGCCAGTTGCTCGATCACAAACTGCGCGTACGGTTTATCGGCGTTGAGGCTGTTGATCACATAATCGCGATAGCGCCAGGCATTCGGGCGATCGAGATCGTTGTGAAAGCCGCTGCTATCGGCGTAGCGAGCCAGGTCGAGCCAATGTCGACCCCAGCGCTCGCCGTAGTACGAACTGGCGAGCAGTCGATCGACCACTCGCTCGTAAGCGTCGGACGAGCGATCGTTCACGAAGTCGTCGAGTTCCTCCCGCGTCGGCGGCAAGCCGTGCAGATCGAATGTCACACGGCGGAGCCACGTGCGGCGATCCGCCTCGGGCGACGGTGCGAGACCGCGCTCTTCGAGCTTTGCCAAGATGAACGCATCGACGTCGTTGCGGACCCACGCCTGTTGCTTGACCGCAGGCGGGGCGGGGTGGGCGACCGGTTGGAATGACCAATGTTCGCGGCGTGCTTTGTCGAAATCGATGCCGACCGTCTTCGCCGCCGTCCCTTCGCGCGGGTCGGGCGCGCCGCGACGGATCCATTGCTCGAAATCGGCGATCGCGGCGTCGGCGACTTTGCCGGTCGGCGGCATGACGAACGATTCGTGCTTGAGGGCCGAGACGAGCAGGCTCTCGTCGACGTTGCCGGGAACGACGGCCGGCCCGCTATCGCCGCCGCGGCGCGAACCTTCGCGGGTGTCGAGCAACAGCCCGCCTTTGAGTTTGTTCGTCTTCGCCGCGTCGGCCGAGTGACAGGAGTAGCATTGCTCGACCAGCACGGGCCGAATCTTTTGTTCGAAGAATTCGAGGTCGGCGGGGCTCGGCTTCGCGGCGGCCGTTTCTTGAGCGACCGGTTCGGCGGCATGAACGGAAACAAGCTCGACCGCCGACGCCGCGCAAGTCGCAACGAGCGCAAACCAGATCGGCGCGCGGCGAACGGAACGGCGGCGGATCGCGGGGAGGGTAAGCATGGAGTTGCGGCGTGATGCGGCGGCAGGAAGGCGAGACTCTTATTGAACGCCGAATCGGGCTGAACCGCAAGCCGAGGGGTGAATTCATTTCCGCCAAATCCAGCCCTTTGCAGCGTTCGCGTCCCGTTTCCCGGCCAAGTACAATCGGCTCCCACGACCGTCGAACTCGATTCTCTTGTGAGCCCATGGAAATGATGATGCCTCGCCGCCGTTTGGTTGCGGTTCTGTCTGCTTGTTGTTTTGCGGTCTGTCTGACGACGACGCTCTGTCTGACGAAGACGGCGTCGGGCAAGGAACCGCTGCACGTCGCGCCGCAACTGCAACCGTTCGTCGACGACGGCGTGCTCGCCGGCGCGGTGACGCTCGTCGCGACGGTCGACAAGGAATTGAGTTTGGAGACGGTCGGCTATGCCGATCTTGATGCGAAGCAGCCGATGCGGAAGGACGCGATGTTTTGGATCGCATCGATGTCGAAGCCGATCACCGGCGCGGCATTGATGATGCTGGTCGACGAAGGGAAGGTGAAGCTCGATGATCCGGTCGAAAAGTATCTGCCCGAGTTCAAGGGAATCATGGTCGTCGCCGAGCGCGGGTCCGATCGATTGGTGTTGGAGAAACCGAAGCGACCGGTGACGGTCCGCAATATTCTGAATCACTGCAGCGGCCTGGCCCACTTCTCGCCGCTCGAAACCCCGACGCTGGATCGCTGGCCGCTCGAAGCGCGAGTCCGGAGCTATCCGCTTTCGCCGCTGATGAGCGAGCCCGATGCGCGATATTCGTACTCGAACCAAGGGATTAATACGGCCGGTCGGATCGTCGAGGTCGTGAGCGGCCGGTCGTTCGAAGAATTTCTCGACGAGCGACTGTTCAAACCGCTCGGCATGAACGACACGACCTTCTGGCCGAACGAAGAGCAGCTCACGCGGTTGGCGAAGACGTACAAACTGAACGACGCGAGCAAGCTGGAATCGATGCCGATTGCGTATCTGTCGTATCCGCTCAACGATAAGTCGCGCGGCGCGATGCCGGGGGGCGGACTTTTTTCGACGGCGCACGACGTCGGGTTGTTCGGCCGCATGGTGCTGAACCAAGGGGAGTTCGGCGGTAAGCGATTTCTTTCGCCCGAGTCGGTGAAGGAGATGACGTCGCGGCAGACCGGTGACTTACCGAACTCATACGGCTTGGGCTGGGCGGTCGACGTCGCTCCCGGCGTCGGCTTCGGCCACGGCGGCGCGTATGCCACGAACCTCCGCGTCGATCCGTCAAAGGGACTCGTCATGGTCTTCATGGTGCAATACGCCGGCAAGCAGACCGACATCTGGAAAACCGTGCAGCCGGCATTCAAGCAAGCGGCCGAGAAACTGGGGAAGTAACGATGCGAACTTGGTTACGTAACGTTGCGTCGATCGTTGCACTGTCGGCGTGCGTCGGGCATTGCGCGGCAGCGGAAGAAGTGAAGACGCTGTTGCCCGCCGATGCAGCGTTGCACAAGTTGCTCGGCGATCGAGCCCGAACGTTCGCGCTCTGGCCCGAGTCGGCCCCCGACGAGCCGCGGCCGATCAGCGCTGAGGAAGTGTTGCCGTCGGAGAAGAAAGGCGGGACGCTGCTGGCGCAAAATGTGACGGTGCCGACGATCACGCTTCGCGCGCCCGAGCACGCGACTGAGCCGACGGCCGTCTTCATCGCCTGTCCCGGCGGCGGTTACGGCTCGCTCGGTTTCGAGACCGACGGAGCCGAGATCGTCGAGTGGTTGAATAAGCAGGGGATCGCAGGAATCGTGCTGAAGTATCGGGTGCCGAAGCGGCATCAGGGCTTCGCGATGCACCATCATGCGTTGCAAGATGCCCAGCGCGCCGTCGGCCTCGTCCGTCTACATGCGAAGGAATGGAACATCGATCCGCGTCGCATCGGCATCATCGGTTTCAGTGCGGGCGGGCACTTGGCGGCTGCGCTATCCAACAACTACGACGAGCGGATCTATAAGCCGGTCGACGCCGCGGACGAGCAAAGCTGCAAGCCCGACTTCGCGGCCTTGATTTATCCGGCGTATCTGACGAATCCGATCGACTCGGACGAACGCGACCCGCTGTTGAAGACCGACCAAATGACGCGGGCCCGCACGCCGCCGACGTTCATCGCCGTGGCGCAGGCCGACAAATTCTCGCGCGGGGCGATCGCGTACTTTCGAGACATGACCGAAGCCCGCGTCCCCGGAGAGTTGCACATCTACGACGGCGGCGGGCATGGTAATGCTTTGCGCACCGAACCGCTTTCGGAATGGGGAACCACCTGTGCCCGCTGGTTGAAGACCACGCTCGCCCCGAAGACGCTGCCGACTCCGCCGACATCGAAATAAACCACGTCGCCCGAATTTCAAACGCTTTCGCATCGCCTTCCTGTTAGTTCCGTAGAGATATCGAATTATGAAGCTCCCCACGCATTGCCTTGCCCTGTTGTTGAGTTTGGCTACGGTCGGTCGCGCTGCGGCCAAAGAGTACGACGTCGTCGTTTACGGCGGCACGTCGGCCGGCGTTGTTGCCGCGGTCCAAGCGGTGAAGATGGGAAAATCCGTCATCATCGTCGGGCCCGATAAGCATCTCGGCGGCCTGTCGAGCGGCGGTCTCGGCTTCACCGATACCGGCGACAAGCGCGTCATCGGCGGACTCTCCCGCGAGTTCTATCATCGGCTGTGGCTGCATTACAACGAAGACGCCGCTTGGAAGTGGATGAAGAAGGAAGAGTACGGCAACAAGGGGCAGGGAACTCCGGCCATCGACGGCGCAGCCCGGACGATGTGGATCTTCGAACCGAGCGCGGCCGAGAAGGTCTACGAAGATTTCGTCCGTGAGTTCAAGATTCCCGTTGATCGCGATGAATGGCTCGACCGCGCGAAGGGCGTGACGAAGCAAGGTGGCCGGATCACCTCGATCACCATGCTCAGCGGCAAGCAATACTCGGGCAAGATGTTCATCGACGCCACTTACGAAGGCGATCTGATGGCGACGGCCGACATCGACTATCATGTCGGTCGCGAAAGCCAAAAGGTCTACGGCGAGCAATGGGCCGGCGTGCAGACCGGCGTGCTGCATCACCGCCATCACTTCGGCGCGGTCGCGAAGAAGATCAGCCCATACGACGTCCCCGGCGATCCCAACAGCGGCGTGCTGCCGCGGATCAACCCGGATCATCCGGGCGAGTTCGGCGCGGGCGATAAGAAGGTCCAAGCCTACTGCTATCGCATGTGCCTGACCGACCATGCCGAGAACCGCATTCCGTTCCCGAAGCCCGAGGGGTACGACCCGAAGCAATATGAACTACTGCTCCGGATTTTCGATGCCGGCTGGCGCGAGACGTTCCAGAAGTTCGACCCGATCCCGAATCACAAGACCGACACGAACAATCACGGGCCGATGAGCACCGACAACATCGGCATGAACTACGACTATCCCGAAGCGTCGTACGAGCGCCGCAAAGAGATTTTGCAAGAGCACCGCAACTATCAACAAGGCTGGCTTTACTTCATCGCCAACGACCCGCGGGTGCCGAGCGACGTGCAGGCTGCGATGCAAAAGTTCGGCCTGCCGAAGGACGAGTTCACCGACAACGGCAACTGGTCGCATCAGATTTATGTGCGGGAAGCCCGGCGGATGATCGGCACGCATGTGATGACGGAGCACGAGCTGCTCAAGAAGCGTCCTACGCCCGGTTCGGTCGGCATGGGTTCGTACAGCATCGACTCGCACAACATCCAGCGTTACATCACGCCGGAGGGTTATGTGCAGAACGAAGGGGACATCGGCGTCTCGACGAAGGGGCCGTATCAGATTTCGTTCGGCTCGCTGATGCCGAAGCGCGAGCAGTGCGAGAACCTCGTGGTGCCGGTCTGCGTGTCGAGTTCGCACGTCGCGTTCGGTTCGATCCGCATGGAGCCGGTCTTCATGATCCTGGGCCAATCGGCTGCGACGGCGGCGGTCATGGCGATCGACGCCGGCCAAGCGGTGCAAGACGTGCCTTACGAAAAGCTCCGCGAGAAGCTGCTCGCCGACGGTCAGGTCCTCGAAGCGGCCAGCGCGATCCAATCGGCCGATCTTCAGGGCGACGGCGTTGATCCGAAGACGCTGCCCGGGACGGTCGTCGATGAATCGCAGGCGCAGCTGATTGGCGCTTGGAGCTCGAGCACGGCCGGCAGCAAGTGGGTCGGCGGACAATATCGGCACGACGACAACACGCGCGACGGCAACTCGTCGGCCCGCTTCGAAGCGAAGCTGCCGCAGGCCGGCAAGTACGAAGTCCGCTTGGCGTACTCGCCGAACAAGAACCGCGCCTCAAACATCCCAGTCGAAGTTCACTCGGCCGCCGGGAAAAAGAGTCTGACGATCAGCCAACGCGAAACGCCGCCGCTCGACGGACTTTTTGTGTCGCTCGGCACCTACGAGTTCTCGACCGACGCTCCGGCCGCGGTCGTTATCGTCAACAAAGGGACGGACGGCTACGTGATCGTCGACGCCGTGCAGTTCATTCCCGCTAATTAGCCGCCGCCGGCAAGTGGGCGAATTATTCCGCCTCGCGCAGGACGACTTCTCGTCCTGCCGAGGCGGCTTTCATTTCGCGAACGACGCCGGACGGAAAGCGAACGCGGATATCGACCGTCTCACGATCGCCGAGGCCGACGTGCAGCGGCCCGCCGAGGATCGTCGAGCGACCCGCGTCGCGCTCCATGAAGCCTTGGCGATAGTGCACCAGCGACTTCACATCGCCGAGCTTGCCGGCTTCGTACACCCATAACTTCGCGCCGAGATGGGCGTCGCCGCCGTTCTGGGGGACGAGCCGCACATGCAGGCCGTTCCCTTTCGTCTCGTTGCGATGCAGCGTCACTTGATCCTTTTGGAAAGTGATCATGTCGAGCCGGCCGTCGCCGTCGACGTCGCCGAACTTGCGGTTGCGGCGCGTGCCGGGGACATCGGCCGTCTCGACGAACTTGCCGTCGCCCAAGTTCAGGAACGTACCGAGTTCTGTGCCGTGGTCGCTGGCGGTCAGAAAATCGCGTCGGCCGTCGTTATCTAAGTCGAGCCACTGGATTTCACAGTCGGCGGTCCACGGACGCCCGCGACGACTCTTCACGAGGCGGTTTTCCGGATCGAACAGTCGTGCCTCATGTGCGGCGAACGTCCCGCGGCCGTCGTTGGCGTACCAGCGTCCCGAGTGCAGATCGACGAGATCCAAATCGCCGTCGGTGTCGAGGTCTTCGGGAAACAGCCATTGCGATTCATCCTGCGGCAGGCCGCGAACGTCGTCGGCGAGTTTCCACGTCGTCGCGTTGCCTTCATCTTTGCTGCGGGCCAGAACCCACGTTCGCAACTGACTCGGCGTGAACCCTTCGCCGCGGAAGTGCACGATCAACTCGTTCTGGTCGTCGCCGTCGAGGTCGACGGCATACGCATCGCGATATCCGGGTCGGCCCGGTCCGCGACCGCGCTCGATGCCCGACGGCCAGCCGACGAGCGCCTCCGTATTCCATAACGGCTCGATCTTGCTCGGCGTCGTTGCATCGGCAGTCGGCCATTGTTCGAGCGACGGACTCACGCGCAGCGCGGAGCCGACGCTCGTCATGTAGACCTCGCGATGAAATCCGTCGCCGTCGAGATCGGCGAATTGAAAAGCACCGTAGCTCGCCTCGGCTAGCGTGAGTGCCGTCTTTTGAAACAATCCGGCGCCGTCGTTCAAATAGAGTCTGCCGGCGGTGCCGCTTCCTTCCGTGCCGAATCCGTGCGGCGCCTTGTCGCCGACGTCCCACCAGATCGGATCGCGAGCGCCGAACGGCCAGCGCTTCGTGTACGGTCCGTCGTCGAGCGCGAACGTGCCGTCGCCGCGGCCGAGCCAGACCGCCGCCCCGCCGCCGTGATGGCCGTACACAAGGGCGTCGAGCCTGCCGTCGCTGTCGATATCGACCGGCGGCGACATCCACGGATACTTGAGTTCCCCGCGTGCGGGGTCGCTGTTCAAAACGTGCGTCAGCCCCGATTGCTCGGCGGCGACGGGCTTGAAGGACAAACGAGCCGGCTCCGGCGGAGTCTCGGCTTTCGCCGTCGAGCTAATGAGAAGCGTCAGCGCAGCAAGACACCACCATCGACGCAGCAGCATGGGCGTGCTCCAGGACGAGGAGTAACCGGCGACCAACTACGGACGCGAACGTGCGTGACAGAACCCGACTAGGCCATGATGCCGAGCAGCGGGTCGCCCTTGGTTAGCATGAACGGTCGGCCGAGTTGATCGTGTTCTTCCTGGTGCGGGTCGATGCCCAGCAGGTGATAGATCGTCGCCGTGAAGTCGGCGGGGCCGCAGGCGTTTTCCAACGGATAGGCCCCGATCTTGTCGCTCTTGCCGTAGACCGTGCCGGGCTGAATGCCTGCGCCGGCGAACAACACGCAGTAGCAATCGGGCCAGTGTTCGCGGCCCGAATTCTTGAGCGTGATCTTGGGTGAACGACCGAACTCGGCCGCCACGACGACGAGCGTTTCGTCGATTTCGCCGGTCGCTTCCAGGTCGTTCATCAACGCCCACAACGCGCGATCAAACGGCGGAATGAGGTCTTCTTTGCACGCCGTGAAATTGTTCCAGTGCGTGTCCCAGGCGAAGCCGTTGCGGCCCTGCGTCCGTTGCCAGTTGCATTGCACCAAGCGGGTGCCGGCCTGCAACAGTCGCCGACCGAGCAGCACCGACTGACCGAATAAGTTGCGGCCGTACTGCTCGCGGACCTTGTCTTCAACGATCGACAGATCGACCGCCTTGCGGACTTGCTCGGAGCCGACGACGTCGACCGCCTGTTGTTGGCTCTGCTTAAGCGACTGAGCCAGCGACTCTTGGTTGAGGTAGTTTGTCTGCGCGTTGAGTTGGTCGACGAGTTTGAGCCGGCGCTGAATGACCGCCTCGGGAGCGTTCGGCGAGAGCGGCAGATGTTCGAGCTTGAAGTCGTCGTCGTTCGGGTTGCCGCCCGTCAACATCGGGTCGTACTTCGGGCCGAGCATACCGGCGAATTGTCCGGCGCGGCGTCCGCCGGCGACGTCCATTCGATGCGGCACCGTCGCGAACGGAAACATCGGGCCGCCGCCCGGCGCGATCTTCGACAGGCACGAGCCCATGTGCGGCATATCGGCCCGAGTCATCGTGTTCACATCGGGCACCGACCCAGGGTACGGATAGCCGGTGAACATCCAATACGAACCGCGACCGTGATCGTTGTGCAGATGATGCATCGAGCGGACCAGCGCCATGCGATCCATCAGCGGCGCGGTCAACGGCAAGTGCTCGCCGAAGCGAATGCCGGGCAGCGACGTGGCGATCGTGTCGAACTCGCCTCGGATCTCGGCGGCCGTTTCGGGCTTCGGGTCCCACATGTCGTGCTGCGGCGGTCCGCCCGACAAGTACAGGATGATGCAGTTCTTCGCGCGACCGAAACTCTTCGGCTGCTTCGCT
>CAMCTH010000105.1 GCA_945877965.1 Planctomicrobium piriforme
GAGCATCTCGGCCTCGGCCGCCGACAACGGAGCGAGCCTCGCGTATTCCGGAGGCTGCGGGGCGGGCAGTTCCAAAAAGTGACCGCCGGCGGGCGTCGGCCTGCGCTCGAAGCCGTTGCCGCTCGCTTGGATGAACTTCTCGACTTCCATCGAGTGCAGCATCTCCAGCGAGTGAGCGCGGATGCTTGCTTCGGCGCCACGGTGCGATGCCGACTTGGCGCGGGTGGCGTCGGTCACCAGCGGCGCTTCGTACTGCAATCGTTCGCGAATCGATTGGAACGGATACTTCCGCTTCCAGGCTTCGACTTGCGCGGCGGTGAAGCTCGGCCGAAAGCCGAAGTAACCGGCCTGCGCCGCCTGCGGGATGCCGTTCTGCGGAGGCGTCACCACTTGTGCCTGAACGGTCGCGAGTCTGCAGCCGAGTAAAGCGAGAAAAAATAGCCGGCCCGACGATCGAAAGAGAGTTGCGAGCATGTAGGAATCTCCAAACACAGTGCCTTGCCGTCGAGTCGTTGCGTTGACTTCGACGCCGAATCGTCGAGTAAAGTTCCCTGTCGCTTGTATTTGAGAGAAATCAGCGAGTTCTGCGGGCAAATTCGGCCCGTTGACCCGCGCCGGGGGCAGGGGTAATTTAGTTCGTTCGGTATTCATCCAGGCAATGTGCATCAGGCGTCGGCTGCTACGACGTCGATGCGAAAGGGAAAATGCAATGGCGTATGAAGTGACGTTGATTACGGGGGACGGCACCGGCCCCGAGTTGGCCGAGGCGGCCAAGCGGTGCGTCGATGCGACCGGCGTGAAGATCAATTGGGATCCGCAAGAGGCCGGCGTCGATGTGATGGCCCGGACCGGCACGCCGCTGCCCGAAGCGTGTTTGGAAAGCCTCCGTCGCACCAAGTGCGCGCTCAAGGCCCCGATCACCACCCCCGTCGGCACCGGTTTCCGCAGCATCAACGTTCACCTGCGTCAGGCGTTCGGCCTGTACGCCTGCATTCGTCCTTGCAAGATCTACAAGGGCGTGCGGACTTACTTCAGCCAACTCCCGGTCGATCTCGTCATCGTGCGCGAGAATACCGAAGACTTGTACGCCGGCACCGAGTTCGAGAAGGGGAAGCCCGAGACGGCTCAACTGATCGACTTCATCAACGCCAACAGCAAGAGCGGCAAGGTGAAGACCAAGGCCGACGAGACCGGCATCAGCATCAAGCCGATCAGCATCAGCGGCTCGGAGCGGATCATCAAGTGCGCCTTCGACTATGCCGTGGCCAACGGTCGCAAGAAGGTCACCGCCGTCCATAAGGCGAACATCATGAAGTACTCCGACGGCCTGTTCCTGGAGACGGCCCGGAACGTCGCGAAGCAGTATTCGAACATCGAGTTCGAAGATCGCATCGTCGACAACATGTGCATGCAACTGGTGCAGAAGCCGGAACTGTACGACGTTCTGGTGCTGCCGAACTTATACGGCGACGTGTTGAGCGATCTCGCCGCAGGCCTCGTCGGCGGCTTGGGCGTCGCCCCGGGCGCGAACCTCGGTCCGGAAGGGGCCGTGTTCGAAGCGACCCACGGCAGCGCGCCGAAGTACAAGGGTTTGAACAAGGTCAATCCGACGGCGTTGATTCTGTCGGGCATGCTGATGCTCAAGCACCTCGGCGAGACCGACGCTTCGAAGCGCCTGGAAAAGGCAGTGGCCGACGTGATCGAAGAAGGGAAGTATGTGACGTACGACCTGAAGGACGATCGCAACGACCCGACCGCCGTCGGCACGAAGGAAATGGCCGACGCGATTTGTAAGAAGCTCTAAGCCGAGAAATCGGACGGATTATTAAATACAGAGGCACAGAGACGCAGAGGGATGGAGATTAAGTTCTCCACTTCTCTGTGACTCGGTGCCTCTGTGGTTTTATACAGGCTAGGCCACGACGCGCGGCCGTTCGCTGCACGGCGTCGGCGTGCGCAAGTGCGGCTCGTTCCCCGGGAAGTCGCGGTCGTCGCGGCGATAGGCGCGTAGTACTTCGTCGCCGTCGTTGAGCGACAGGATCTCTGGAGTCTCGGACTCGTCGATCTCCGCGACGCGATTCCGCGTCAGCCAGGTGAGCAGCGCGGGGAGCATAATCAGCGACGTGAACAGGCAGCAGCTGACGCCAATCGTCAGCACGCGGCCCAGGCTCTGCAGACCCTGATGCGTGGCGATCATCATCGCGCCGAAGCCGACGATCGTCGTCAGCGAATCGACCATCACGGCGATCGCCGTGCTCGCCGACATCTTGTACGGGCCCTTCTGTTCCAGGAAATCGTGGATGATATGCACGCCGTAGTCGACGCCGATGCCGAGCATGAGCGGTAGCGCGATCATGTTGGCCGGATTGAGCGGCAAGTCCAACAGGCCGAGCACGCCGAACGTTTGCAACACGCCGAATCCCAGCGGCAGCGCGGCCAGGAACGCATAGCGGAGGCTGCGGAAGTCGAGCCACAACAGGCCGAGGATGATGCCGAGCGCCATCCAGGCCGAGTGTTCGTAGCTCTTCTTCATCTCGATCGACGCTTCGTAGGCTTGCAGCGGATTGCCGGTTGCGCGGGGGTCGACGGAGCGAACCTCGCGGACGAAGCGAGTCAGCGCGTCCATGTCCCAGATGTTGCCGCGGCCGTAGATCTTGAGCAGATGCCGATTGTTCGTGCCGACGAAGCGGTGCACCAAGCTCTCGGGCAAGTCGGTGAGTTGCGGCGGCTCGGGGTTCGCCATCGTTTGTAAAATGTGCAAGCGACTGAGCAAGTCGCCGGCCATCTGCTGCTGAAACTGCGAGAGCAACGACTGACAATCGGCGGCCGGCAAACGACGGAGCGTGTCGCGAATCTGTTCGAACGTCCGGGCCGCCGCCGGTTGCTGGAATTGCACGAGCAACTGCTGCGCGTACGCGAACATCTGTCCCAACTCTTCGGGTCGATCGACCGGAATGAGCGGCGGACGTTCCGGCAGTTGGCCGAGCTTGGCTTGAATCCGTTCGATGATCGGCCGACGTCGTTCGTGATCGACCGGCAGCAGCGAGACGATCTCTTCGGTTCGCTCGACCGAGCCCATCTTGATGAGCTGCTCCTTGCGGGCGAGCAACTCTTCGCGACTGTCGGCGATCGACACCGCGTACCAGACGCTTTGATTGCACTCTTCGAGCAGCTTCCGTTCGAGCTCGACGCTTTCGAGTCCCTCGGCCTGCAGGTTGAGCAGGTTGTGGTCGTAGCGCAACTGCGAGAGCCCCGCGCCGATGACCGCCGGGAAGACGAGCGTTGCGGCGAGGAGCTTGCCCGGCGAACGCATGAGCGGCGCGATCCACTCGTGCACCGGCAACGGCTCGGGCATTTTGAAGCCCATGCCGCTGCGGTCGACGAGTTGAATGACGGCCGGCAGGACGAAGAGCATGGCGACGGCGCAGAGCAAAATGCCGCCGCCGGCGATGAAGCCGAGCTCCGCGATGCCCGTGAAGTCGGTCGTTCCGGCGGCGAAAAAGGCGACGGCCGTCGTGATCGCGCCGGTGGCGATCGGCGGGCCCATCGTCCGCATCGTCGTCAGCAGCGCTTCGTGCGGCGTACGAACCTTCTCGCGCTCCTTCAAGTAGCGAGCCACGAAGTGGACACCGTAGTCGATGCCGATGCCGACGAGCGTTGCGGCGAACGAGACGCTCAGAATGTTCAAATGCCCGACGGCGAACGTGACGTAACCGAACGTCCAGGCCATGCCGATGAGCAGCACCAAGTTGGCGAGCAGCGCGTGTCGCAACCCGCCGAACCCGGCGATGAAGAGCAGGGCGACGCCGAAGAACGACAGCACGGCGGCGTACGTCATCGACGATTGGCTCGTCGCCATCTCGTCGTATTCCATGACCGGAATGCCGGTGAGGCCGAGCTTCACTTCGGGATGCCGCGCGCCGATCTGCACGATCAACGCTCGCAGCGCCTCGACGGCCGCCGCGCCACGGGCGAAGCCGTCTTGATCGCTGTGCGTGAGTCGCAAGAGGACGAAGCCGAGCCGGCCTTCCTGCGTCAGCAAGTATTCGGAGTTGAGTTCGCTCAACGTGGCGAACGACTGCGGCATTTCCGGCCAGGGAGATTGATAGCCGCGGCGTTGGTCGACGGCCGAGTGCAGGCTCTGTGCGAGCCGCAGCAGTTGCTGCTCGCTCGATTGATTCGGGATAATGGTGCTCGCCGCGTTTGCATTTGCGGGATCGGGGTTCGCCGCGCCGCCGGCCAGCGCCTGCTGCGCTTCGTGCTGCAGTCGCGTGCACATCCCTTGCACCATGCCGCCGACGGTGAGTCGCGACCAGCCGCCGCTCACAATCGCCCCCGCTTCGTCCAAGAAGCCTTCGATCGACCGCAACTCTTCGGGCGGCAGGTAATGCAGACCCTTCGAACGGACCTTCTCCAAGTTCACGCCGTGCAACACGGCATGGAAGTGCTTGTTCTCATTGGCCAGTTGCGAAGCGAGTTCGCGCAACACCGGCACGACGGCGGCCCGATTCTCCCCTTCGACGACGACGACCGCATCGTCCTCTTCGCCAAACTCCTTGACGTACTCGTTCCAGAGTCGCCCGTACTCGTTGTCCGGGTTGACCAGATCGTGGCGGCTCGTCTTGTAGCCGAGTTGCGACGCCGAATACGCGGTCGCCAGCACCGCCAAGCCGGTCGCCAAAGCGACGATCGCCAACGGAAACCGCAACACGCCGCGCAACAGCGCTGTCATGGCGCGCGCAGCGAGCGAAGGGGCATCGGCGTCGCGCGGAGTCCGTTCCGGCGTCATCGGGGCTCGTCAGGTTAGAGGAACGCGCGGGCCGTCCATGACCCCAACGCGGGCGGCGATTCTAGCGCCGCATCTCTAACGGAGCAAGACGAAGCGAAGCGGCACCGCCGGCCATGCCGGCAATTGCGGCGGGGATAGGTAGGCGCAAAAAGAGAGACGCGGGGATGCTCAGTCCCCGCGTCTCCTGATTGCTGGTTCTCGCGTTTTCCGCTTACTCCGGCAACGGCTTGCCGTGCGTTTCCGGGGCGAACGGCAAGGCCGCCATACCTAACAGGAAGATGAGCGACATGAACACGCCGGCATAGCGCATCGGTTCGTGATCGAAACGGACCGCTTCGCCCGGCACGTTGACGAAAACTTTGCTCGTCAGCAGGCCGAAAGTGAATGGTCCGATCGCCGCGACGAAGCGACCGACGTTGTAGCAGAACGAGGTACCGGTGCTGCGGAGTCGCGTCGGGAACAACTCGGGGAAGTAAATTGCGTAGCCGCCGAAGATCATCAGCTGGCAGAAGCCCATCATGGGGATCATCCAGAAGATCTCCGAGAACTCGTCGAGGTTCCAAAAGACGAAGGCCGTGCTGAACATGGCGGCGGTGAACGCGATGAGGAACGCTTTGCGTCGGCCGATGACGTGCGTGATCCGGCTAAACGCATACACGCCGAAGAAACCGCCGACGTTTTGCATAACCGACGCCACGCCGGTCCAGTAGGCCAGCTCGCCGCTGATTTGCGATTGCGTCAGTCCCTGGCCCTCGAACTTCTTGCGGAAGACGAGTTGCAGCAAATCGAAGCTGAAGAAGCCGATACCCCACAAGCCAACGACGCCCGAGAAGGCCAGGAACATACCGACGAACGCGTTCTTCCGCCAACGTGGATCACTGAACAAGTCGGCGTAGTAGCTGAGTACCTTCTTCGCCGCCCCTTCGTGGCTCGCCTTCTCCCAACGCTCGGGCTCTTTCAACTTGCTGCGAATGACGAGACAAAGCAACGCCGGTACCGTGCCGACGACGAACATCAATCGCCAGACGGTCATCTTGAAGCCGAAGATCGATAGGTCGCCGACGACGCCTGTTTGCTCCAGGTGCCCGAGCGACATGCTGATGAGCGCTGCGGAAATGTTGCCGACGGCCGACAAGGCCTGCAGCCAGCCGAGCGCGAACGAACGAGCCTTCTCCGGCATCACCTCAGCCACCAGCGCCACGCCGACGGCGAACTCTCCGCCGACGCCCAGTCCCGTAAGAAAGCGATAGGCGGCGAAGTCCCAGAAGTTGGTCGAGAATGCGCTCAGGCCCGTGCAGAGCGAGTAAGCCAAGATCGTCCACATCATCACGCGTGCGCGGCCGAAGCGATCGCCGAGAACGCCGAACGTGAGACCGCCGGTCGCCCAGCCGAGCAAGAAGATCGCCGTTGCGTAGCCGCTGTACTCGCCGACGAGCGCTTTGAATTCATCCGCCGAGAGAGACGCCGTGTTAAGTCCCGGCGTCAGCGGCAGAAGTTCCAGCATCGACGGCCGTCGTGCCAAGTTGAACAACTGCTGATCCATCGTGTCGAACAACCACCCCAAGGCGGCGACGATGAAGACGAACCAATGATATTTGTTCAGCAGCTTGTACCAGGGAACTTCGCGATCGTTCATGGAGAGCATCCGCAGGCAGGGGTGAAAGGCGAGCCGTCGGCGCAAGCCGGCGGAGAATCAACGAAAGGCCGTGTTTTGCGGCAGCAAAGACTCACGATCAGAACACGCGGCACAGCGCGAGTCAAGGGTTGTGCAAGTCGCTTTGAGGCCGCAAATTCCGCTTATTTGCCGCGTCTTCGCAGCGCGTACGATGTGATAGAATCAGCGGCCGCAGCCTGTCGCAGATATCGGGCTTCTGCATGACGGAAAAAGTCACCGCCGACCATTCACACGCCGCAACCCCCGACGTCCTTTTCGATCATCCGCCGAAGGAGACGGAATTGGGCGTCTATTTCGCCGGGCGAAGTCTCTCGTCCGAGCCGCGACACCGCGTCGACGGTGATCGCGAGCTGTGGGAAATCCCTCTCAAGTCGTATTGGATCATCGCTGCGATCGTGGGTTGGTTGGTGTTCTGTACCGCCTTGGTGGTGTGGTTCGAACGTCCCGATCAATCGGTGTATGTGCTGATCGGCATCGGCTTGACGGCGGTCGCATGGATCGCGCAAGCCGTCATCAAGTGGTTCAATGGTGAAGCAGCGAAGTTAAACCCGTTGCTGGTGCTCGATCGTGCTCGCAGCGAACTCTACGTCGCCGGTCGAGCCGAGCCGCTGTCGACGCGCAAGGTGGTGGAAATCATCTCCTGGGGTCTGTCGCAACAGAATGAAAAAGACCTCGGCTTTGCCGGCGAGCAGACCCACGGGCAAGTCTGCGCGTTGCTCTCTCGCGACGAGCAGTGGCAACTCGTGTTTCTGTATCATGGCAACAATCTGACTCGCTGGTACGGCCCGGAAGATCCCGCCCGACGACTTGCGAAATCGTTGGAGGTTCCGTTTCGTTGGGTGAACGACGTCGAAATCGTCCGCGATCTTCGCCCGCCGAATCGGCATCTCAAGCAGGCGGAAGCGATTACTCGAAGGTTCGGCAAACGAAAGGAGTAGCGATGGTCCGTTGGGGTTCGCACGACGATCAGCGGCCCGTCGTTCTGGCGTTCGACCATCCGCCGACCGATGCGGAGTTGCAGGTCTATCAGCCGCGTCGCTATCCGAGCAACGCCGTGCGGCTTCGCAAAGAGCCCGACGTGTGGACGATCTCCACGGCGCGCCATTTCTGGGTCATCACCTTGTTCTGGCTCTTCTTCCAATCGGGCGTCGTGGCGATGGTCGTGACGGAGTGGTCCGATTCGGGCATTCTGAAAGGGGCCGCTTTCATGACGTTGTTCAACACGGCGATTTGCGCCGTCGGTTGGATCGTCGATCGCCAGATCGCCCGCCAAGGTCCGCTCGTCACGTATCGGCGCGACCGAAACGAACTGTTGATCGAAGGGCGAGCCGAACCGCTGCCGACGCAGAACGTGACGGAGATCGTCGAACTGACGCTCCCCGAGGGGTTGCCGACGATCGGCAAGAAACAGAGATACGAGTCACTGTACTTGGTCGTGCATCAGCGCGACGGCGTCTACGTTGCCGAGCGACTTTATCACGGTCAGCCGTCGGGAAAAGCCACATGGGACGCCGCCCCGCAATTAGCCAAGGGACTCGGCGTTCGCTATCGCCGCATCGAGCTTGAGCACAGGGACCCGGTGCTCTCGAACTTCCAGAACACGAAGCCGCCGAAAAAGCTCGACGTAACGAAGCGCAAATAACTCTCGATACGTCGAGAGTGCGACGCGAGCACGGTTTGTGCCGGATCGCACGTCGCGTCCGTCTGCAAGCCGTTCGCTCCGTGCATTTCCGCGGCACGAGAAGTAGAATAGAAATGTTGCCTCCCGCCGCTCGCTCTCACCCTCCGTGCCGCTCGCTATGATTCGCATCCGCTGCTTCTTCTTGTCATCGTTCGTCGTCGTTCTCGCGATCGCGTCGCCGTTCTCCGTAACTGCGGCGCCAATTGATTTCGCGCATCAGATCGTGCCGATCTTACGGACCCACTGCGGCGAGTGTCACACGGGCGATGCGAAGAAGGGGGGCTTCTCGCTCAACACCCGGGCCGACTTGCTGGCCGGCGGCGAAAGCGGTCCCGCCGTCGTCGCGGGCAAAAGCGGCGAGAGCGATTTCTTGGCCCGCATCACGTCGACCGACGCCGACTTGCAAATGCCGCCGCCGCCGGCGAAGCGCGTCCCGCCCGAGGCGGTCGCCTTGCTCAAGACGTGGATCGACGAAGGCCTGAAATGGGAAGAGAATTTTTCGTTCCGCCCGCCGTCGTACGAACCGCCGCTCCGTCCGCGCCAAGTCGCGCTCCCGCCTGCCCTCGACGGTCGGACGAATCCGATCGACCGCATTCTCGATGCCTATCTGGCCGACAAGAAACTGCCGCGACCGCAACCGATCGACGATGCGACGTTCGCGCGGCGGGCTTATCTCGACCTCGTCGGCCTGCTTCCGACCGCGACGGAACTCGACACGTTTCTCGCCGATAAACACACAGATAAGCGAGCCCGACTCGTCGATCGACTGCTGGCCGACGACATGGCCTACGCCGAGCACTGGCTCACGTTTTGGAACGACCTGCTCCGCAACGACTACGCGGGGACCGGCTTTATTACGGGTGGGCGAACGCAAATCAGCCGCTGGCTTTACGAAGCACTGGTGTCGAACAAGCCGTACGACCTGCTAGCCCGCGAACTCATCGCCCCGCCGACCCCCGACAGCGCCGGCTACGCGGCAGGGATCAAATGGCGCGGCGACGTCAGCGCCGGGCAGACCGTCGAGATTCAGTTCGCGCAGAGCGTCGGCCAAACTTTCCTCGGCATCAATCTGAAGTGCGCCTCGTGCCACGACAGCTTTATTGACCGCTGGAAGCTCGACGAAAGTTACGGTCTCGCGGCGATCTACGCAACGAAACCCTTAGAAATTCATCGCTGCGATAAGCCGGTCGGTCGTCAGGCGCAGGCGGCCTGGTTGTTCCCAGAGCTCGGCACGATCGACGCTGCCGCCCCGCAACCGGAACGTCTTAAGCAACTTGCCGCCCTGCTGACGCATGAACAAAACGGCCGCTTCACGCGGACGATCGTCAATCGCTTTTGGCATCGCCTAATGGGGCGCGGAATTGTTCATCCGACCGACTCGATGCAGAGCGAACCATGGAACGCCGATCTGCTGGACTTCCTCGCCGCCGATCTCGCCGAGCACCAGCACGATTTGAAACGAACGTTGCGCTTGATCGCGAACTCGCAGGCGTATCAGAGCCGCGTGCAACCGACAATCGCCGGCCTCGACGATGCGGGCTATGTGTACGCCGGCCCGCGTGCCAAACGTTTGACGGCCGAGCAGTTCATCGATGCCGTGGGTCAACTGACTGGCGCAGCCCCCAAAAATTTTGACGCGCCGATTCTCCGCGGTTCGGTCGATCCGGAGGCCGCCAAGACGGAGCAACTCTCGGCGCGGCCGATTGTCTACAACCTCGATCAATTTGATTCGGCGTTGCCCAAACAGGTGACGTTTCGTCGCGTTATCAAGTTAGAAACGCCGCCGCGGCAATCGATCGGCGTACTCCGGGCCGACGTCGACGTGACGCTCTACGTCAATGGCAAGTCGATGACGACGGTCGCCGCGGGCAAGCCGTCGGGCCCGATCGTGCTGACGCCGCACTTGCGCCAAGGAGTGAACACGCTGCTGATCGCCGGCGACGCTCCGAAAGACGGCCGCATCGTCCAGGTGTTATTCGAAGCGAGACTACAGCGAGCCGATGACTTACCGCTGCGAATCGCCACCGACGCCGAGTGGCAATTCGTCTTTGAAAAGCCCGATGCCAAAGGTCGTTTTCTCGACAAGGCCAGCGTCGCGAAGGAAAAGGAACTGCTTTGGCAGCAGGCAGAACTTGCCTCGGCGAAATCGCTCGATGCCGCCGTCGAGAGAGAACTGCTGACGGCACTCCTGCAAGGTTCTGCCGGGGCCGATCGGATGGTTCGGGTATCGTTGCTAAAGAGTAACTTCTTGCTGCGGTCGCTCGGCCGGCCGAACCGCGAGCAGATCGTGAGCATGCGACCGACGGAGTTGACGACCTTGGAAGCGATCGATCTCTCGAACGGACAGATCCTGGCCGACGCGCTGGCGAAAGGGGGCGTCCAGATCGCCGCCGAGTTCGGTAGCCGTCCCGACGAGTTAATCCGCCATGTCTT
>CAMCTH010000106.1 GCA_945877965.1 Planctomicrobium piriforme
TGATTTCGCATCGGTATCTGACCCGGACGACGGCCGAGCAGCTGACGGAGATCGTCGGCGCGAGTCGGCGGACGATGTTTCGTAATTTAGAACGAGTGCGGCGGTTGCTGCACGACTGTATTTCGCGGCGGATGGAGGAGTCGGCATCATGAACCTTTCTCCCTCACAACGATTTGATCTCGAACGTTTGATCTCGATTCAACTCGACGGCGAACCGACCGACGACGAAGTGCTGCGGCTGGAGAATCTGCTTCGCGGCGACGCCGAATGTCGGCGGCATTACTTGCGGTTCGTCGACCTGCATGCCCAACTGTTACAACATCCGGGCCTGGCGTTGCTCTCGCCCCCGCCGAGCGGTCCGCCGGTCGCAGGTTCTTTGATTGCGGGGCCGTTGGGCTCGGGCCCTAGCCCGCTGTCGGTTCGCGCCGCCTGGCGTCCGTATCTCTTCACCGCCTTGATCGCCTCAGCCGTTTCGTTGTTGACGCAGTATTTGTGGATGCGGCCGGCGATGAACGTTCGCCCGCTCACGCCGGCATCCGTGGCGACGGCCCCGACTTCTGTCTCTCCTCGTGCATCGTCGACCCCGGCTCCGATTCCGAATTATTTCGCCACGTTCGTTTCGGTGGAAAATTGCCAATGGGTTGCGGGCGACGATCGCCGCGCGGGGATGCGGCTCGGTCTGGAGTTGCTGAGGTTGAAGTCCGGCCGCGTCACGATCCGTTTCGACGGCGGCTCGCTGCTGACGTTGGACGGAGCGGCGGAGTTGCGCGTCGTCGCCGCCGATTCTGCTTTCCTCGCGCGCGGCCGCGCGCTGTTACGCAGCGAGGCTTCAGCCGATCCCTTCGACTTGCTCACACCGCACGCTCGCTGGAGCGACAGCGGTTCCGAGTTTGCATTGATCGTCGATCAACAAGCGGAAGAGGTGCACGTGCTTCGGGGCGAGTTGATGCGCACGTCGTCGTCCCCTGCCGAGGCGAAGCAAGTGATGCAGACGCTCGCCGCCGGCCAAGCCCGACGCTACGACTCAAGTTCGGCCGTCGACGGTATTGCGGTTCCGTTTAATACAGAGTGGATGCGAACGACTAGCACGATCGTCGGCAAGTTAAAGGCCGACAAGCAACGCGGACTGCTGGCTTACGACTCCTTCGACCCGGCGGGGCCGTTCGCTTGGCGCGGCGCTTGGGCCTTGCACGATCCGGATAGCACCGCCGGGATTTTTCAAACGGTCGGCGGCTTGCGTCACGCGACGATGCCGGGGACGTCGATGAGCAGCGGTGCCGGTTTTCTCAAAAATCGCGTCGCCGTGTCGCGTCTCGCTCCGTTCACGCTGCCGACCGACGTCGACGGTGCGTACTACTTCAGCTTTCTCACCCGTGCCGAACGACGACCGACGGAAGGCGAACCCTGTTTTGTGCAGCTCTCGTTTCGTCGGTTGAGCGATCAAGAGCCGCGGCGTCGGCTGGCGGCGACCGTTTCTTGGTCGCGGAGTTCCATCTCGATCGGTTGGGATGGAGCCGGACAGCATGCGTCGGTGCCGCTCGACTTTTCCCGCACCTATCTCGTCGTCGGCAAGATCCTGGTCTCGGCCTCGGGGCCGGATCAGGCCTTCGTGCGGTTGTACGGCACGAAAGATCGTCTACCTCTCGACGAGCCGTTGAGTTGGACGGTGTCGAGCCGTCCGGTGATGAGTCGCAGCGAGTTCGACTTGGTCCAGTGGTCGTCGATGTCGGAGTTCGGTATAGCGGTCGACGAGTTACGTCTCGGCACGAATTGGAATTCCGTGGCCGAGCCGTATCAGCAGGAGTTGGAGTTGCTCGCCCCCGCTTCGTTACGTATTCCCAGTTCGCGCAGCAAGGGACGGCCGACCGTCCAGATCGATTAAGCACCGAGTTGGTCCGACGACGACTTCGTCGCGTCGCGACCGTTTCGAAGGAGCCGAGACGATTCGCATGCATAGTCCTCTTCCTCACAACGACGTTCCCACAAGCATCAACGATGGAAGCGCGGTCGTCGGCGGCGCAGGTGCTTATGAGATGCCGCAGGGTCTACGACAAAACGTGTTGCAGCTCTGCAAGATTTTGTCCGACCCGACGCGTTTGCGCGTCGTCTACTATCTCTCGCGCGAACCGGAGCTGAACGTGACGCAGCTTTGCCAGCGCGTCGAGCAAAGTCAGCCGGCTGTAAGTCACCATCTGGCGATGATGCGGACGGCGGGCTTGGTCGCCTCGCGGCGCAGCGGACGGCAGATTTTCTATTCGCTGCGAAACCAAACGGTGCAGCAGACCATGACGCAGTTGTTTCTCTCGTTCACGCCGACCGGCTTAAACTGAACTCGTTTTGCCGATAGCGTTTCGAAACGCCGCGTTTTGAGAACTGGATATCGGTAAACGGCCGAAAACTCGGTCGCGACGGACGCTCGGGGCTTGCGAACGAATTTCGCTCTTCGTAACAATGAGAGATTACGCCTCCGGCGACCGCCGCTCGGGGTTAGCCGTATCTCGCGAAGAGGATTGCCGTGTCGCTGCTTCATGAGTCCGCCGGGTTGCAAGCCGCGAGTGTTGCGGAGTCGGATTCGACCGGCGAAACGCATCCCTCGCAACGAGCGCGGCTCTATCGTTTGTTGTGGCGCTGGCATTTCTATGCCGGGATTCTGACGGCCCCGGTGCTGATGGTGGCTGCCGTGACCGGCGCGCTCTATGTCTTCATCGACGAACTAAAGCCGATCTTCTATCCGGAGTTGATGCTCTCCGAGTCGCTGAGCGAGGCGTCCCCGCGTTCGCTCGACGATCTGATGGCCGGCCTGTTGCGCGAGTATCCGCAGGCCAAGGTTTTGTCGGTCGCGGAACCGCCCGAGCCGGGACAAAACGTGGAGTTCGCGATTCGCCTGCCTGAAGGGGAGACCACGATTCAAACGACGGCGATGGTCGATCCCATAAGCGGTCGCGTCGCAGGGTTATACAACCAGCACGATTCATTCTTCGGGATCGTGCTGCATCTCCATCGCCGGTTGTTCTTGGGACCGATCGGTCGCTTGCTCGTCGAACTGACGGCGTCGTGGGGGATCGTGTTGCTGATCACCGGTTGCTACTTGTGGTGGCCGCGCGGCAAAGGAAAGGCTGAGGCGCTAGGGTTCGGCGTGTGGCGACCGCGACTCCGCGGTCCGTTTCGGATCGTGCTGCGCGATTGGCATGCCGTCGTCGGCTTCTACGGCCTGACTACCGCCGCGTTTATTCTGACGACGGGACTGTTCTTCACACAACTCTTTGGGCCGGGCTTCAATTGGATCGTGAAGCAAACGGCAACGACGCCGTCGGCGCCGAAGTCGGAGGCGGCCGCTGGTCGCAAGCAAATCGCGCTTGCCGCAGCCGTGCAAGCCGCCGAGCCGCAACTGCCGGGCTACGGCCCGGTCCGCATCACGCTACCGACGTCGTCGGACGGAGCGATCCAAGTCGCCCGCAGCGATAGTTCGCAACCGCATTGGAAATCGCCGGCGTTCGTCGACGCCTACTCCGGTCGGTTCTTGGCGTTGCAGGGTTGGAGCACGGCCGCGCCGATCCAAAAAGTGCGGATGAGCATCTACCCGATCCACGTCGGCTCGATTTTTGGGCTGACGACGAAGGTTCTGGCGCTGCTGACTTGCTTGGCGCTGCTGCTGCTGGCGATGACGGGAGTCTGGATGTGGTGGCGTCGCCGCCCGCGCGGAACGTGGGGCCTACCGCCGTCCGACGCGACGACGCACGTGCCGGTGTGGTTGATGGGGATCATTATGTTGCTAGCCGTTGTACTCCCGGCGCTCGGCGGCTCGCTGCTGTTGATCATGCTGGGCGAGTTCGTCTGGTTTCGCGTGATCCGTCGTCCGCAGACGGCGTGATGGAGATTGATACTTCGAGATGACGACAATCGGACACCATCGCATGCGGTGTTACGCACCTGCCATGGTTGCATTCCTGGTCATTCTCGTTGTCGTATCGTCTTACTTCGCTCTCCGCTCGATCGGACTCAATTCAAACCGCACTCCGTCGAGCGTGATGATCGTCGAAGTGGAAACCGCGATCGACCGAGCGCTTTCGGCGCGATACGTCGTAGACCCCAAAAAGGTAGCCGCACTCGAAGGCTTCTTTCCGAACTATAAGAATCGCCCGAAAAGCAACATGGCCGCCGGTTGGACCGCAAGCTACCTCGTTTACTTTTCGTTTCCCGATGGAGAGACGATTCGCGTTGTCGCGTCTTTCCGCGAGGCGGCATTGTGGTCGACGGGAAAAGGCGATTTCCCCGTGCAGGGAAACTTCTTCGACTTCGTCGAGGATGAGTTGAAAGCAGTGCAAGGTCCATGATTTGTTCTGACGAGCGGTTATCCATTAGATGGGACCTGCGAATGACTCGCCGGCTTGGCTAGTTGTCTTCGATTCCGATAAAGTCACCAACTGACTTGCTGCCATCGATTGGCCAACGGTTCTCTATCGCCAACGTGCGGAAACGGCCACATTTTATGCCGCCTTGCTGGCATCCGAATCAGGAGATACGATTAGACGTCGGTTTGCGGCGGAAGGCCTGACTCCTGGCCGGTTGGGTGCGGCTGAATATCGTTTCGAGGTGCACTAAGCCCAGGCAGGAAAGCGGTTTGTTGAGATCGTCCGGAGGGTAGGCGAATGGCTAGCGGCCACACTGGAAATGTGGTGCCGGGTAACCGGTTGCGGGTTCGAGTCCCGTGCCCTCCGCTCTTTTGAAGGGCCGTCATCCTAATCGGATGACGGCCTTGGCTTTGCACAATCGCCAATTTCTCGTACTTCTCGACGTACCCGAGAGCTGTGCTTAAATCACCGCCTCGTTCCTGCGTGGTCGCGTCGACGGGTTGTCGTAGCGGCTTAGTCGCGTCGACGGTTGCGTTCTTCAGCAATGCGCGTCAATTCATCGGCGCGCAGACGATGCTCTTCGGCCGGGGCCGTCAGCTTGAGTCGGTCGTAGACTTCGGCTGCAGCGCGATGAAAGTCGGCGCTGCCGCGGAACATCGGCTCGCATGCTTCCACGTCGGCGAGCGCCTCTTGCCAGCGTCCCAAACGAGATAGAATTCGAAATCGCGTGTCGCGCGTGCGCGCCGCTCCGTTGGTCATTTCGACGGCGGCATCGGCTAGTTTCAGCGCTCGTTCCAAATCAGGAGGAACGGCCGTGGCCAAGACGAAGGCGAGATTGTTGAGGGTCACGTCGGCGTCGGGATCAAGCCGATATGCCTGTTCCAAATACTTGAGCGCGACGTCGATATTGCCGCGCGTAAACTCCGCAGAGCCTAGGACCACGTAGGCGGGAGCCTTTTGGTTTCCTTCGGCAATCAGCCCCTTGAGCGCCGCCAGGGCTTGATCTCCCATAGAGTCGTTACGTCGAGCGATCGCCAGCAGACGAGAGAGGATGGCCGCGTTCCTGGAATCGACCGCCAGTCCGCGCAACAGCAAATCTAAGTGCGGAGAGCCGTCGGCTCCTTCCGCCTTGGCGAGGATGTTGAGCGAATCCCACCAGCGCACGTACACCTCCAAGAGGAGCGTGCGGTTCTCCGGTGCGTCGACGACGGGCGTCAGCCAATCCGCCGCCTCCTGATAGCGACCGAGTTGTAGACAGGCGACGCCGCCGACTCGGCGTTGGGCGGCCGTGATCGGTCGTCCGGCCTTGGTTTGGAAGAATAGTTCTTCGCATACCCGTTTCCATTGGATGGTTGCCCCGACCGGACGTGAAGTCGCCAAGTACAATTCGGCCAACTCCAGTCGCGCTTCAGGAAACGACGAGACGGCGCTCAGATAGTGCTGCTCCGCCGTGTCGAAGTCGTCGACGAGTCGATAGAGTTGACCGAGTCGCAGTTCGGTTGCGGGGGAAGGCTCGGCATACCGTTCGACGGCCTGGATCGCTTCGCGATATGCGGCGCGACGTTCCGCTTCTGGGAGTTTGTTTTCCTGCTGGATGCGTCCCGCCAGAGTTACCAGCAACTCCGCCAGTAGCTTCCCGAACGGTCCGTCGGGATGGATCGTCAAGGCTTCGCGTAAGGTGACGACCGCGCCGCTCAAGTCGCCGGATAAGGCCAGCGCTTGACTCAAGCGGACCCGCGCGTCGACGTCGTCCGGTTTTCGTTCCACTTCGCTGCGAAAGACGCGGGACAACTCCGCCAGACGACGCGGCACCGACGCGTTGTCGCCTTGCCGGGACATCTCCTGCAAGACTAAGAGATGAAGGCGTGGTTCGCCTTCGGCCGCCTCGCGTAGCTTCGGCTCCTGGAGGACGAAATTTCCGCGATGGCTGCGAAGATAGACCTCGGCCAAGAGCGTCGCCGCTTCGCGTCCGACGCTCGCATCTTCGCGCAATTGTATCAATTGCGATTCGATCGACTGGAGCGTAGTCGCATCGGGTCGGTTTTGTAGTCGCCGCTTGATGCTCCACAAATGTGCCGGAGCGAAACCGATTCGATCCGGCGGCGCCATTTCCCCGATCAATCCCCGCGCCTCGACCGTGCGGCCTTGTGCGTCTAAGGCCAGACCTAATTGGAATCGAAACTCGGGATCGTCGTCGCGATACTCGCTTACACGCGTCAGGCAGATGACGGCCCGATCATACTCGGCGAGGTTGACCGCGGCACGTGCCCGCTCGAAATAGCTGTTGGCCAGATCAGACTTTTTCTGGCTCAGGTTGACGATGAAGAGCACCGCCGCAACGCCCGCGGCGGTCAACGCAGGAATTCCGAGCAGGAAGTTCCGATACGACATCCGGTCTTCCCAAACGGGATTGTCTTGCCGGCTTCTGCGTTCTTTGCCGAAAAGCCAATAAAACAACCTCGCCGTAAAGTAGATCGGCGCCGTGACGATCAGGAAGATGCCGTCGCGCCACTCGGACGGAATACGATAGGGATCGCTCATGGGCCGTCGCTCCGCGCGCGGTCTGTAAAGCGGTTCCAGTCGGTCGTCAGCTTGCTGAGCATCTTGCGAAATGCGAGCTGCGCCGCGTTGCGTTCTTCCGGCGTCGGGGCGTGATAGGTCTCGACGAGGAATTGGGCCTGAAAGGTTAGGCTCTCGTCGGCTTTTGAACTGTTGTTTTTACCGAGCGTGAAGGTGCGCAGTCGCCGACTCACGCGATCGGCGAGTTCATCGATTTCGCCTCGTTGCCGGGGCGGCGTCGGAACGCCCGTCCGGTCGAGCAAGAGAAACAACAGGAGCGCGTGGCGGTTCCCCTGCGGATCGTGAAGTTCGATCTCGACGAGCGACGGTTGACCGGTTATTGCGTTGATCTGCCGGGAAACAACCTGCCAACCTTGCATCTCGTAACACTCGCTCAGTTCATGCCAGCCGCGGAACGGATAGTCGAGCGACAAAACGGCGCGAGTGTTGCCGCGTTCGAAATTCCAGGTCTGAGAACACTCACCGAAGGCCGAGCCGCGATCGCGATGAACGAGTTGATAATCGGCGCGATGCCAACCGTCCGGCGGAGCGATGAAATCAGCGCCGACTTCCGTCAAGTTTATGACTCCGCGCTCGAGAACGCTTTCTTGCCAACGTGCGGCAACCGCCGGCACTTGCGGCAACGTCAGAACAAGCGACAGCAATGCGACGACGTAGTGCGGACGCAGCAATCGAAGCGCGGGGGCGCGCTCTTTCTTATCGTCGACCGATGCAGGTCGTTCGCCGTCGGGCACGACGAGCGAACCGTAGAAAGACATGATCCGCTCGGTCGAGGCGATTAACAGCATCGCCAGAGCGAATACGGCCAGCCCTAAGGCGTCGTGCCAACGACCTTCGTCGGCCGCGATGCCGAACTCGGTTCGCAGCACGGCCGTGATGGTGACTCGGGCGGTGTTGGCCAGGACGACCCACACCGGGACGGAGAGCAGTAACAGCGAGGAGAAGATGAGGGAACGTCGTCCCCAGAGCAGCAAGAAAAACGTTCCGCAGCTGGCCGAGAAGAGTGAGTTGACGCCGCTGCAAGCTTCTTCGACCAAGAGCCGTCGGTCTGGCACGACGATGACATTGCCCGACAGATAATGGTCGATCTCCAACGTGTCGAGCGTTGCGCTCGCGGCCCTGGCAGTTAGTGATTGTAGCGTCGTAATCAGATAGAGATCGGCTCCGAGCGGGAGCCGCAGCGTGGTGAGCAGTAGCAGTCCGGCCGGGCCGAAACGCCGCCAAGCATTCGCTCCGTCGAGATCGTAAACCACGGCAGCCCCCGCGGCGAACGATGCGGCACAGCCTAGCCACGGAGAGTTGACGCCGACGGCGACGGCCAACATGACGATGCTCAACCCGAATAG
The DNA here is from genome assembly GCA_945877965.1 of Planctomicrobium piriforme. Lineage (GTDB taxonomy): Bacteria > Planctomycetota > Planctomycetia > Pirellulales > PNKZ01 > CAMCTH01. The sequence continues at coordinate 8,279 of CAMCTH010000106.1, forward strand.
GCCGTTGCGAATCGCAGGAAGTGGAGGCGACGCCGGGGTCGGCGGCAATCGCCGTGCGGCCAAGGCCCAGGCTCCGAGAAATGCCCAGGGAAAAAACTGATAGTGCGGGAGCGACCACAACTGCGCGTAGTAAGCGAGGGTGAGCGGTACGAAGCCGATCGCATACGCGATCATCGACCACCATCCGCGTAGCGACGAAATGGATTGGACGATGTGATGCATCATGAAGCGCGAGTTTTGAAAGCCGGCACGATGAACTGCGTCGCTCTTAATTCGTCCGTTCGATTCATCGTCGGCAAGCTCGCCACGCGTAGCCGACGGCAGCGAGTTTGTCTCATGGTGATATGAAAGCCGATGACGCGCGCCGAAAACATAGTGCGAGCGAGACACCGTCGGCGGGGGCGACTCCCCAATTTAAGGGTCTGCTCATCCTATCTGGCTCGATTTCAGGGAGCAAGCTTCTTCACATTCGTCATCATGCGATTAAAGAATATCGCGAGGTTCGGCGTTCATTCTGCGTAAAGCTTCGGCGTACTTTACGCCGCAGGTTTTACCGCGATAGAGAGCGAGCGCTTCTTTCGTTTGTTGCGCACCGTCGGGATCGTTCGGCACGTAAGGCTGATTTCGTACGAGGGCCATTAAACGTCCCAGCCATTCGATCGCCCGCGGCCAAACGTCGGAGACGTCGACGAAGACGTCGGGCTCAAAGTCGATCGTGTGTCGCGGTCCGTTGTCGTAGAGATAGATACGACGCGGCGGGCGATACTGCGGGGCCGTCACGAGCGACGAGGCATAACGCAGCGCGATGCCGCTCAGTTGCGACGCGACGACGTGATCGTCGTGATGATCGTGACGCCAGAGCATCACCGCCACGTCGGGATTGATCTCGGCGACCGCTTGCGCAACGGCCCGCTTGGTTGCTTCATTCACGTCGAAGCGATGGGATTGAAAATCGAGAAACCGCGTCTCGACGCCGTAACCGGAGTTGAGTTCTTTCGTTCCGGCGATCAACGCTTCATGACGATCGCCGATCGGAGCCCAACCGCGGTAGTCGCCGATGAGCGAGAGATTGACCACACGATAATGCTTGGCGACCGCTTGGAGCATGAGGCCGGGGACGCCGAACACGCAGTCGTCGTAGTGAGCGCCGATGGCGAGCAGTGTTTTCGTCATGAGAGTGTTTTTCTTTGTTGGAACTTGACCGTCGTTTTGTTTGCAAGTCTGCGGCAGTTTTACAAACGTCGCGGCGGCGACTCGTGCTCGGGTTGATGGAAGTGTCATCGAGTCGAGTTAGACGATTGGCGTCCTCGACGTTCGCTGCCATTGCTTACCTGAAAGTTGATGTTGATTTGTTACGCAGGCCAATTTTCTCAGATGACGTAAATGCGCCGCGCAGCCCCAGTGATGCCGACCGAACTCTACAGAAGTTAAGTGAGTTCATTCAAAGTCAACGCTGCTGACGGAAAAGAGTAAAGGTTGCCCCTTAAAGGTGTGGTTCATTCAGCATGCGACGAAGGAAGACGTAGGACAATGAGTCTGAAAGGAAAGTGCCGTTTTTATGTAGGGCCCCCCTGCGAGACCCCTGGTTGTGCATGCAAGTTGGTTTACTCTGAAAGTTTCGAAACTCCCGCCAGGCGCGATGCATCTTGCCTAATCGTTGTCTCCGCATGGGCAAACATCGCAATTGTTGATCCCACCGTATCGATCTATGTCTGTTATGAAAAAACCGCAAATGTCGTCGTGCGCGCGTTCGCTACTCCTGGGGATGTTGTTGCCATTATCGGCAATCGTCTCGCCGTTGAATACGACGGTCGCATCGGCCGACACGCTGATCTTCGATAGCGACGGCAGCCCGGCGAACGGCGCGACGGACGGCAGCGGCGCCTGGGTGCCCGGTGTCTCGACGAACTTCTACAACGGCACGATCAACGTCGTCACCGCTCCCGGCGACATCGCGCGCTTTGGCAACGGCGGCACACTTTCCGGCTCGGCGGCGGTGAACGTCGGCAGCGGCACGATCGGCGGGTTGACCTTCGGCGCGACGAGCGGCAACGGCTACTTCCTGACGGCTGATGCGGCTGAAGTACTGACGATCGGTGCGAGCGGCATCGTCGTCAGCAGCGGTGCACAAACCACGACGCTCGGTTCGGCAACGCTTGGACTCGCGCTCGGCGCGAACCAAAGTTGACGTGACCGACAGAAGTCCAAGTTAGTCAGGAATAGTGAAGACTTCCGTTATTGCTGAGGAAAATGACTGGTTTTGTCTATTGGATTGGGCGCCTGGCGCTAGACT
>CAMCTH010000107.1 GCA_945877965.1 Planctomicrobium piriforme
CAATGCTCGTACGTCGGTCCCTCATGCAGCAAGTGCTCGGCCTGCGCTTCGAGTCGTCGCAGCAAATCGGCCCACTCAGCATCGTCGACCTGTTCGAGCTTCCACGCATCATCCCAGTCGGCCCCTTCGAACGCCTTCATGTCACCGTCGATCGCGCGACCGGCGAGTTCGAGACCGAACAGCACATGATTCGCATGCGAGACGATCGGTTTGCGCCCCGGCCCCGGCGGCGTCGACGCGACTTCCGCCGACAGCGATCGGAGCGTGTCGATCAAACCTGGCTCGCCGCGATTGATCACATAGGCCTCGTCCGCAGCGGCGCGGAACATCGTTTCGCGCAACAAGGTTCGCAGGCTATTCGGAACTAATGTGGCCGAAGAATCGGCAGGCGTCGTGGTCTCGATCATGATGACGCTCCTTACAAAATGAGTTCAGGCGCAAGGGGCGGTTCGTCCGGAACCGGGTCGGCAAATTTGCGTTCACCCTGCGAGCGATTTACGCTACTTCAGCAAGGCTTTACGAGATCGCACCCTCCTTGAACTAACGGAAGCAAGAACCATGCCGGAAGAATCTGTCTCGGGCGACTGGAGTCGCCGCCAATTCTTGTCCGCTTCGGCCGGATCGGCGCTGGCTCTGCCGCTGGCCGACGCGGCCGAAGGCGCACCGGACAAACCGCTCCCCATCATGCAGGCGACCGGTGTGAAGGTCGGAGAAGTTACTGAGAACTCTGCGATCGTCTGGACCCGCCTCACCGCGAACACGGCGCGCAACAACGACGGCATTCTCTTCCCACAGCGCAAGAAAGATCAGCCGCGACACGTCGTCGACATGCCTACGGCGGAGATCGAGGGGGCGTGCCCCGGCGCGGCGGGTCGCATTCGCGTTCGCTACACGGCGGTGCCCGGAGGGGGCGACGGCGCCGCGACGGAGTGGGTCGACGTCACCGCAGAAACCGACTTCACGCACCACTTCAAACTCACCGATCTCAAGCCGGCGACCGTTTATCACTACACGGTCGAGACGACCGAGCCGAACGGCACCACACGACACGGTCCGCGGCACGGTCAATTCCAAACGGCTCCCACTCGCGACGTACCGAGCGACTTCCGCTTCTGCGTCATGACCTGCCAGGGCTATCCCGATCGCGATCACGCCGACGGGCACCACATCTATCCGTCGATGCTGGCGCTCAAGCCGCGGTTCGTGACCATGACCGGCGACGTCGTCTACTACGACAACGACGAGCCCGAGGCGAAGACGCCCGAGTTGGCCCGCCTGCATTGGGAGCGAATGTTCAGCCTGCCGCGACAAGTGGAACTCCTCGGCAACGTGGCGAGCTACTGGCTCAAGGACGATCACGACACACTCGACAACGACAGTTGGCCGGGCCGCCGCGCGGGCAAACTGACCTTCGCCGAAGGCCAAGAAATCTTCCGCCAACAGACGCCGATGACCGAACCCGGCTATCGCACGTTCCGCTGGGGACGCGATCTGCAAATCTGGTTCACCGACGGCCGCGATCATCGCTCGCCGAACACGATGGAGGACGGCCCGGATAAAACCATCTGGGGCGCCGAGCAGAAAGCGTGGTTCAAAAAGACCGTCGCCGAAAGCGACGCGACGTGGAAGATTCTGATCAGCCCGACGCCGCTGGTCGGCCCCGATCGCGTCAACAAGAAAGACAACCACGCCAACGCCGGTTTCACGCACGAAGGGAGCGAACTCCGCGAGTGGATCAAGGCGAACGTGCCGGAGAACTTTTTCATCTGCTGCGGCGACCGCCACTGGCAATATCACTCGGTCCATCCGACGACCGGCGTCCAAGAATTCAGCGTCGGCGCAGCCAGCGACGCCCACGCCGGCGGCACCCCCGGCGAAAACCCGGAGTACCACAAGTTCCACCGCGTGAAAGGGGGCTTCCTGTCCGTCACCGTGCGACCCGCCGGCCAAGAAAGCGAACTCCTCTTCGAACACCGCGACGTGTTCGGCAAGCCGGTGTACGAATACAAAGCCCGCCGCTCGTTGTAAGCGCCAGAATGTCGACGCCGCCGAACAACCCACCGATGCGAGTCTTTCGGGCAGATCGTGCACCCAAACTCCTAGTCATGCACGTCGTCGTCGTGCTCCTTGGGCTAGGATTTATCGTCGGCGGCGTGCGAATGGCCTACGACGTTTACCTCTCGTTCGTCGGCCGTGCGGCGATAGCGCCGCATTGGTTTACGCCGGTAGCTATTCTTTTGTTCCTGACGGTCGGTGCGTTGGCGACGGCATCTGCGGTTCACATGCTCGTTCGACCGCGTAGCATCTATGCGGCCGTGTACGCCGATCGACTTCAATATTCCGACGGATTCAAAGTACGCGAAGTATCCTTGTCGGACGTTGCAACCGCGGTCTATGAGGCCGAACCCGAAACCACCTCGCGGGTTTACGTCTATCTGAATTCCGGCAGTCGGCTCGAAGTCTGGGCCGCGGTGCTCTTAGATGTACCGGAACGAAACGAGTTTATCGAACTAGTAAATCAACTCGCCGCCGAACATCGACGGTAAAACGGCGTGCGGCCTAACTCGGTTCGCGGCTTACTCCGACTCCGGCAGCTCTTCCTCGCCTGCTTCGCCTTCGGACCAGCCGTAGCGCGGGAGCGTCGGGCGCGGCACTCGGTTCTTTACGCCGCCGTTGCGGTTCGTTCGTCCGCCGTGCGGGCCGTTGCCGTTGCTTGGACCATGACCGTTGCCGTTGCCGATCGGGAAGCTGCCGCCGGTCGAGGCGAAGGCCGTCGGGCCGGCGCGGTCGTCGTCGTCGATCGGTTCTTGCCACGATGCTTCGGCGAACGGCGTTGCCGGACTCCAGAGCGGCACGACGGGATAGCCGACCCGCTTCGTCCGCACGATCGTCTCGGGCGGCCCTTCGACGATCGTCTCTTCGACCACGTCTTCATACTCCGGCTCTTGCACGACGACCGGAGCCGGCGGCGGCGGGAGCGGCGCAGGAGGGGGCGGCAACGGGGCCGGCGATTCAACCTTCGGCGCCGGTTTCGGACGGGGCGGCTTCGCGACGGCATGGAACACGCCGAGACCGTCGAGCCACGGCGTCGGCATCGTCGCGGCGACCGGGGCCGGCAAGTAAACCGGCTCCTTCACCTTCACGACCTTTTCGACCACGCGCTCGACGATCTTTTCGACCGTCCGCACTTCAGTATCTTCTTCGCTCACGAACTGCCCCGGCAGCAAGCGGACTTCGGCCCGCAAGGTGCGGAACAGTCGGACGATATGCTCGTGGCAGGTGAACAGCAACAGTTGGCGATGGTCGGTGGCGTAGTCGCAGAGCACCTCGGCGGCGACGCGCGTCCGGCGGGTGTCGAAGTTGACGAGCACGTCGTCCAACACCAGCGGCATCACCTTGCCTCGTCGGGCATACAGATCGACGAGCGCCAATCGCAACGCGAGGAACAATTGCTCGCGGGTTCCGCGGCTCAGCACGTCGACCGAGAGTCGCTCGCCGCCGGCCGTGTCGACGAACAGAATGCCCGCTTCCAGGGGCGTCCACACCCGTTTGTATTTGCCTTCGGTGAGTCGTTCGAAGTACCGGCTCGCTTCGCGCAACGTCTCGGGCTGCCGTTCGGCCTCGTACTTTTTGCGGACGAGTTCGACCAACCGGCTCGCGACGGTCAACGTCTGCCAGCGGGCCAAGGCGTCGCCGATCGAACGTTCGACGATCTTCAAGTCATACAGTTTGCGCGGCATCGAGGCGTCGGCCGCGGCCGTTTCGAGCTTCTGCTCCAGCCAACCTTGCTCTTCGTACAACTCCTTGAGCCGCGCTTCGATCGCGCGGAGCCGATCGCACAATTCGCTCCAACGCTGTTCGAGTTGATGGAGCTCGAAGTTTTCCATCCGCGAGCGGAGTTCGTCTTCGGTCCCGCGCTGACCGAGGCCGAGCGTGATCTCGCGCGTCAGCGTCGCGTACTGTTCGCGCAACTCGGCTTGCGTGCGAAGACGGTCGCGGCGGCGGCGGAGCATCTTTTCGGTCGACACGCCGAGCGAACGCAACAGTTGCTTACGACGGCGGGCCAGATGCGTCAGTTCCTTGCGCGACGTCAGGAGACGTCGTTCGACGGCCCGCTGCTCGTTACGGAGTTCCTTGCGACGTTCGAGCATGTCCTCGTTGCGACGCCACTCGGCATGCAAGTACCGCAGTTGATCGGAGACGCGATCCCCTTGCGGTTCGAGCTGCGCTTCGGCAAAGGCCTGGGCGACGCGGTCGGCGATCAGCGCCAACTCGTTGCGGCGGCGCTCGACGTATTTGTTACGACGCTCTTTCTTGCGACGCTCGGCGTCGGTCTTGCTGCGGCTCTTCGACGCGGCCCGGAGTTGTTCCCAAGTGATCTGCGCCGGGAAGCCGGCCCGTTCCAACTCTTGTTGCCAGCGGCGATTCGCCTTGTCGGCCAACTCTTGGGCCGTGCGAAACTCGACGCGGATCGTTTCGTATTCTTCCCGGGCTTCGTCGCGCACCGGTTGCTCGCGACGGACCGTCGCGACGCCGCCGACGGCATCGCCGACGCGCTCTTCCAGTTCGGCCAAGTCGCGCTCGGCGTTTTGCAGACGTGTGAGCAACGGGCCTGCGCCGGGCGGAATCCGCGTGTCGAGTTCATCGCGTTCCGATTCCAACTCGCGGAGTTCGGTCTCCAGCGAACGAGCCTGATTGCGGAGGCTTTCCAACTGCTCGTTGGTCGCTAGGTCGCGCATGATCTTGGCCCCGCCGGTCAGCAAAGCCAAGAAGGCTCCGAGGATCGTCAGCAGCCAATTCGGGAACAGGCCCAGCACGTTGCCGGTGCAGATGATGCCGGTGAAGAACAGCAACGCCCCGACGATGAAGCCGGTGTTGAGGTTGAAGATCAGATCGGCCGGCACCTTGTTGACGGCCAGCAACTCGCGAATGCGGCGCTGCGTTTCGTCCCGATGTCCGCCGAGTTGTTCGATCTTCGTGTCGGCCTGAATCCGCTTCCGCAGATTGGCGACGATCTGCCCTTGGGTTTCCAAGTGCGCGGCATCGCGGCGACCGTGGGTCGTCGGCTTGACGACTTCGACCGTTTGTTGCGCCGGCTCGTAACGATCGCGGCTGCGGGCTTCTTGTTCCGAAGCGACTTCGAGCCGACGATCGGCGTCGCGTCGTTCGCGATGCACCTGGAACAAGTTCCGCAGCAGCCGCTTGTCGCTCAGCTTTTCGACCGACGACGGCGTGAGGCCGAGCTTCACGAACTCGCCCGACATCGATTCGCGTCGCGCCGGGGCAGGGGCCGACGGTTTGACCTCGGCTTCGAGCTTGCGGATTTCGGCTTCGAGCTGATCGATCCAGACCAACTGCGCCGACAGCACTTCGATCCGCGGGCCTTGTCGCCAGAGGATTTTGTTCAGCGGCAGTTCGCGCATCTGCTTCCGCACGCCGGATCGCTCTTGCTTGAGCTTGTCGAGCGTCGGACGAATTTCTTTGTACCGCTCGCGCCATTGGCTGAGCTTTTGCATCGCCTCGTCGGGGACGGGAGCCAGTTCGCCGAGCGCGGACAACTTTTCAGCGACGCTATGTCGCAGATGCCAACGCTCGTAGACGCTGACCGCGGATTCGAGTAGATCGGCGCTGACGCGCAGCTCGCTCGCTTCCAACTCGCAGCGCTGCACGTCGTCGGCCAGGCGATGACGCTCGTCGGCCAGCAGCGTGTAGTTGCGGCCGAGTTGGCGGAGTTGTTCGATCTCGGATAGCAGCTTCGTTCGTTGGTCGAGGAACTGTCCGACTTGCGCCGAACGCTCGCTCGACAGGAGCCGATTGCGGGCCGTTTCGAGTTCGCGCTGCACTTCGGTCAGCGAAACGCCGCCGGAGCCGACCGCGAGATCATACAAGAACTCCGCCGCGCCGCCGCCGCTCAGGGTGCCGAGTTCTTGGATTTCGCCGAGGCCGAGCGCGAAGACGTTCTTGAACGTCGATTCGTCGAGGTCGACGAGGATCTTTTTAAGTTGGCGAACGTCTTGGGCCGTGCCGGTGTAGCTCGTCAGGTCCAAGCGACCGACCGCGCCGTCGCCGTCGGCGCGACGCCGAATTTTGAACTTGCCGGCATGCGTTTCGACCCCGAGCGTGCCGCCGCCGAGTCCGCCGCGGACCGGCGGCAGATACTTCGTGCGTCGTTCATCGTTGAAGCCGTACAGCACGGCGCGGACGAATTCGAGCAAGGTCGTCTTGCCGGTTTCGTTCTCGCCGTACAGCAGCGTCAGGCCCGAGTCGAGTTGCGATAATTCGAGATCGCTCCAAACTCCAAACCCGTCGATTTGCAAATCTTTGATGATCATCGTTCGGCCTCCTCGGCCAGCAAGTCATGTGCGAGCACGGCCGCCTCACGTAGCAGTCTTCGTCGTCGGCCCGCATCGTCGACGCGCAAGACGTCGGACCAAGTGCGGGTTTCGCCGAGCAAGGCGTGAGCATGGCTAAATTCAAACAGTTTCTCGGCCTCGCTGCCGGTCGGCTCGGCATCGTAGCGATCGGCGATCCGCAGGAAGTCGGCCAAGACGCTGTCGCGATTCGGGTCGGGCAGGTCGATCGTCACGTCGGTGTCGATCGTCACCTGCTCGGTCCAAACATGGGCCGACGTCGGATAGTGATGTCGGCAGACACGCAAGAGATCGGCGATGACCCCTTCGCGACGCAACGCCGGGGCGATCGTGCCGACCGCGGCGACGCGCCAACGGGCCAGTACTTCGACGCCGCCGTTCGTCACACTCGCCGTGCGAATCGTTTCGTCGAGCATCGTGCGGACTTGTTCGAGCGAGACCGTCGCGTCGATCGGCAGCGACTGACCGTGCCAGCGAACGACGTCGGTCGGGACGAAACGATCGCGGGCCGCGCCCATTGCGTCGACCTGCACGACGGTGCAGCCGTGCGCGCCGGCCTCGGCAAAGCAACGCCCTTGCGGCGAGCCGGGCCAATGCGCCGTCGCGCCGAAGAGCGCGATCGTCTGTCGATTCGGTCGACCGCCGAGCGCCCAATAGTGAAGTCCGCGACCGACCGGCTCGTCGAGCGGCACATCGCCCGAGACGACGGCGATCGAAAACAGTCCGCCCGCGTCGGGCCGAAAGTCGCCGGGACGAATCACTTCGCCCGGCGGCCTGCTCCAACCGGTGAGTTGCGCGAGCTTGATGCCGTCGCGATGGATCGTGACTTCTTCGGGCCGAAGGCTGGAAAAAATCTTGACGTTGTCGGGCATGCGGAACGACGTGCCGCGCCGTTCGGCGGCATCGACTTCGCCGGCCGCCCAATAGACTTGAATCCGTCGAGCGCGGAGTCGCTCGAATTGTTGAATGAGAAACAGCATGCCGCGCGGACCGGTGAGCTCGACGTCGAGCAAGTTGCCCGAGAGCAACAAGAAGTCGGCTTCTTCCCCCAGCACGGTGTCGAAGACTTGCTCGGCCGCGCGATACGGCGCGTCGATCAAACGATCGATGAGCGTCTCGGGGAGATCGGGCGAACCTTCGCCGGGTTCTTCCAAGTGGAAGTCGGCGGCGTGGACGAATTTGATCGGCCGTTGAGACATGACGCCTCCTTGCACACGCACAGCGCGACGGGTTGCCTCCTGCAACGGAACCGTTTCTTACGCCAGTCGTCGACGGAGTAACGTCGGCGACGTGCGTTGAGTACGCGCGAGTTGTGAGGCCGGTAGTTTAGTGAAACGGCAATTTTTCGGCTAGCTCGGCCGGCGTGCCTTGTGAACTTCTCAAAGTAAACGGTGTGCCGGCACTGCCAGCGTGCGTAGTATGCAAAGAGAGACCTCTATATAAGGACGCCGCCATGCGCTGCTGTTTACTCGCGATCTGCTGCGGTTGTTTGCCGGTGATGCTGCTCGGTCCTGTGCAGGCCGAAGATAATACGACGACCGGATCGGCCCTGAGTGCGGCCGAAGCGAAAGAACTCGTCGCGCTGCACAACGCGGCCCGCGACGAGGTGAAAGTGCCGGCGGTCCGCTGGTCGCCGACGTTGGCGAAGCACGCCCAAGCGTGGGCCGACGAACTCGCGCGGAGCGGCAAGTTCGAGCATCGGCCGAGCGACGGCGAGTGGGCGAGCCGCTTCGGCGAGAACATCGCGCTCGGCTCGGGAGACGGCTTCGACGCAGCGGCCGGCTGTCGGTTGTGGCTGAAAGAACGCGAAGATTACGTCGCCGACGCGCCGCTCTCGGACGACCTGAGCGAACTCAGAACGGGACACTACACGCAGATCGTCTGGCGCGGCACGACGCACATCGGCGCAGGCCGCGCCGTGTTGCAAACCGGCGAGATGAAAGGGTGGACCGTGATCGTCTGCAATTACGACCCGCCGGGGAACGCGCGGGGCGAGAAACCGTTTTGATTCACTACTTCGCGCGGACGTCGTACGCCGTCAAACGGTGCATGTTGCGGATGTACAACCGTCCGCCGGCGACGACCGGGTGGGCCCACGCGGGACGCCCAAAATTGTCGATCTTGAACTGTCCCTTCTCGCGATACTCGGCATAGTCAGCGTCGGCCAAGGCGACCGTGTGATTCTCGCCGAGCAAGAAGAACAAGCCGTCGGCGTACGTGAGCGAGCCCTTGCCGACGCTCCGCGCCTTCCAAGCGTTCTCGCCGGTCATGAAGTTTTGGCAGACCAGACCGGTCCCAAAACCGAAGATATGGTCGCCGAGCAAAAGCACGCCGCCGTGATGGTTGGCCAGCGTCTTGTCGAAGTACACTTCTTCGGCGACGAACTCGTCTCCCTTGGCGCTGATCTTGGCCAAGCCGCCGCCCGTGCCGTAGCCGCTGCTGGCGTAGACGAAATCGCCGCGGATGAGCGGCGTGGCGATGTTCGCCGTGCCGTTATTCGCTTTCGAATAAGTCCACAACAGCTTGCCGTCCGAGAGTCGCACGCCGAACAAGTTCTTCGAGGCGAACTGCACGATCTGTTTGGTGCCGGCGATCGTCGCGACTTGCGGCGAGGCGTAATGCGCCCCTTCGACGGCCGACGAACGCCAGACCTCTTCGCCGGTCAGTTTGTTCAGCGCCGCCAGCGTCCCCTTGTTTCCGCCCGGCGTCACGATCACGAGTTCATCGACCACGAGCGGCGATTCAGAGTAACCCCAGCCCGGTCGTCCGCCGGCGAAATCCTTCGCCAGATTTTTGTGCCACACCGTCTTGCCGGTCGCGAGTTCGAGGCACGTCAGATCGCCGTTGCCCCCTTCGGCGTAGACGAGCTTGCCGTCGATCGTCGGCGTGCCGCGCGGGCCGTCGCCGTAGCTGTTGCGATAGCCGCCGAAGAAGCCCCGGAACTCGGCCGGGGTCAGAATGCCGTCTTTACCGGCGTAGTTGAGTTCGTAGTAAGCGGCGAGTTCGTCGGCGGTCAGCACGCCGTCGCGGCCGGCCTCTTGCTTGGCGAAGAACGTTTCGATCTCTTCGCGCGAGAGCGAATCATCCCCCTTGCCGGTTGCGGGGTCTTTGACGTCGGCGCGGGTGAACGGTTCTTGCAGCGGCGAGCCGCCGGCCTCTTGCTTCGCGACGGCGCCGTCGCCGTTCTTGTCGGCGAGCTTCAAGGCGGCATCGGTCCGTTGCTTCGCGACGGCTGCGGCGTCGACTGTCTTGTCGGCCTTGTCGATCTTACCGAAGTGCTGTTGGAACAACTTGCCGGCCTCGGCGAAGCTGAGCTTGCCGTCGGCGTCGGCGTCGATCTGCTTGAGCAACCGCGCGGCACGCTCGGCGGCCGCTTTCTTGGCGTCGGCCTTCTCGTCGGCTTTGTCGAAGCCGAGGAAGTTGGTGCCGAGCGCCGCGAGCGCTTCCCCTTCGTCGATAGTCCCGTCGGCGTTCTTGTCGACGCGCTTCAACTCGCTCTCAATCTTGGCGACCAACGCCGCGGCGACCGGTTCGGGCTGCACGCTCCAAACCGTCGAGCCGTCTTCCGCCTTAAGGCAGATGATCTGCTCCACGCCGTCGACGTCCCCTTGCGTCACGATCAGACCGTCCTTGATCGCCAGCGACGAATAGCCGACGCCGACCGTATCGACTTGCCACAGCACCGGCGGCCCTTCGGCGGGCCACTCGCGGGCATAGCCCTTCTCGTCGCTCAGATTCGTCCGATGCGGCCCGCGCCATTGCGGCCAATCGCCGGGACCTGCGGGGACTTCAGCGGAAACAAACGACGCAGAAGCGAGAGCAACGACGAGCGCAGCGACGCGCGGTGAGCGAAGCATGAGAAAATTCTCCGAGCGAAGGCAGGCGAGATTACGGGGCGGGAAGAAGCGGCGGGCAAGCGAGTAACAGATTACACAGCGTCGCGGCAGGACGCCAGTTTCAGAAATAGGGGGAAGCTACCGGTTGCGGCTACCGGCCCGGTCGTTGGGCATCGCCGCCGGGCTTCTTTTTCGTCGGTCGCGGTGTTTTGTCGGCAACCGCCCCTTTGCCGCGAACCCCCGCTTGTGGGCCCATCTCTTTCTTCGACGCTTGCAGGGCCTTTTTCGCCTGCGGGTTGTCGGCCTTGCCGGTCAGTTCGAATAGGAACCGGCTCG
>CAMCTH010000108.1 GCA_945877965.1 Planctomicrobium piriforme
TGGCCGCCGACGCCACGGAACGGCCGAACGTCATCTTCATTCTGGCGGACGATCTCGGCTATTCCGACTTGGGGTGCTACGGCAGCGAGATCGCCACGCCGCATCTCGATCAGCTGGCCGGCAACGGACTTCGCTTCACGCAGTTTTACAACACGGCCCGCTGCTGGCCGACGCGCGGTGCTTTGCTGACGGGCTACTATGCCCAGCAGATCCATCGCGACGCGCTGCCGACGGTGGGAGGCGGCACAGGCGGAACCCGACCGAGTTGGGCCCGGCTGCTCCCAGACTTTCTCAAGCCGCACGGTTACCGTTGTTATCACAGCGGCAAGTGGCACATCGACGGCGCGGTGCTTGCCGGCGGATTCGATCGCTCGCTCGACATGCGAAACCAGGGAAACTTCTTCAGCGCGAAGGGAAACTCGATCGACGACGTCCCGGTGCAACCGGCGGCCGATGAGTCGAGCTACTACGCGACGATCGCGACGGCGGATCACGCCGTCGATTGCCTGCGCGAGCATGCCGACAAGTACGCGGATCGCCCCTTCTTTCAGTACGTGGCCTTTATCGCACCGCATTTTCCGCTGCACGCCTTGCCGGAAGATATCGCTCGCTATCGAGACCGCTACTTGAACGGCTGGGACGAATTGCGTCGGCAACGATACGCGCGTCAACAAGAGCTCCGCTTGCTGCAGACGCCGCTCTCGAAGCTCGAACCCGACGTGGGGCCGCCGTATCATTTTCCCGACGCGATGCGGAAGCTCGGTCCGGGCGAGATCAATCGTCCGTTGCCTTGGACGCAACTCACCGACGAGCAGCGCCGCTTTCAGGCGACGAAGATGGCGATCCATGCCGCAATGGTCGATCGCATGGATCGCGAGATCGGCCGGTTGCTGGAGCAACTCAAAAAAATGGGGGCCTACGAGAACACGCTCATCTTCTTCGCGTCCGACAACGGCGCCAGCGCCGAGATCATGGTCCGCAACGGCGGTCACGATCCGTCGGCCCCGCCCGGCAGCGCCGCGACTTACCTGTGTCTCGGCCCCGGCTTCTCCAGCGCCGCAAACACGCCGTTTCGTCGTCACAAAACGTGGGTTCACGAAGGGGGGATCAGTACGCCGCTCGTCGTCCATTGGCCCGCCGGTATTTCGGCCCGTGGTGAACTGCGGCAAGCGCCGGCCCACGTCATCGACATCGTGCCGACGATCTTGAAAGTCGCCGGCATTCCGAAGCCGACCGAATGGAACGGCGTGCCGATTCCTCTCGCACCGGGACGGAGCCTCGTCGGCGCTTTTGCCAAAGAGACCGTCGTCGAGCGCGACTCGCTGTGGTGGCTGCACGAAGGGAACCGCGCGATCCGCGTCGGCAATTGGAAACTGGTCGCGGCGAAAGGCGACCCGTGGGAACTCTATGATCTCGACAAAGATCGCGCCGAGTCACACAATCTCGCCGTCGAACAACCCGCCAAAGTCAAAGAACTCGAAGCCCTCTGGACTCGCCAAACGGAAGACATCAGCCGCCAAGCCGCGCAGACGGCAAAGACTCCGAAGCCCCAACCCGCCCCGGGCAAGAAAGCCAAGAAGTAGCAGCGCTCTCTGACGAACGTTCATCAATCACGGCGTCGTGACCGCCGGCGCAGCTCCTTCGAGATCTTGCCGTAGGGGAGCCGTGATCTTCCGAGTCGAACGCGCGGGAACGGACACGGAGTCGGCACCGTGCCCCATTCAGACGGCCGACTACGCGCTTCGTCGCCGTCTTTTGGAAAAATACAAGCGGCCGATGTCCAATTCGGCGCCCCGTGGGAAATAATCCTCTGATGAAGGCCGCGCTTTCGCGATCGGCAGACAAACCGTTCATCCCGCCCTCGATCCCGTGCCCCCTGAATCGCCGGATTCCGATGATGCCTTCGTAGCAGCTTTGGTTGCTGCGCAGCGCCGACTCTACGCGCACATTGCTCGGATCGTCCCCGCACGGGCCGATGCCGAGGATTTGTTTCAGAAAGCGCTGCTGACCGCCTGGCAGGAGCGTCGGCGGTTCGACCCCTCGCGCGATTTCTTCCCATGGATTTGCGGCATCGCGCGGAATCACGTTTTGCATTACTACCGCGCGCATCAAAAAGCCGATCTGCTGCTCGATCCCACGGTGGTCGACCAACTGATGGCGCGACTGGTCGAAGAAGATGCTCACTTCCGGCGTCGCGAGGATGCGCTCGTCGGCTGTTTGGAGAAGCTCCCCGCCAAGCAACGTGCGATCGTCGAAGGGTATTACGGCGGCGATCGAACGATCAAAGATTATGCTCGCGACGGCGGACTGGCGGTCGAAGCATTGTACAAGCAATTGCAGCGGATTCGCGCCGCACTGCGGCAGTGCATCTCCGAGACCTTAGTGGCGGAGGGTGGCTGATGCACGACCCCGACGAACTGCGCAACTTGGCCGAGCGCTACTGCGACGGACTGCTCACGCCGACGGAACTCGAACGGCTCAACGGCTTGCTGCAGGCGAATCCTGAAGCCCAACGAATCTTTCTGGAAGTCGGCACGATTCACGCCGGCTTACAGTGGCTGTCGGCGGCGCCGTCGGATTCGACCGGCGTAACCTCGCTATTCATCCATCAGCCCCAATCGGACCCCGCGAGACCGACGACTTGGTCGAGGCGGCGACTACTTCGCCCCGCGCTGATCGCTGCGGCGGCGATGATCGTCGCTTGGTTATCCGTGAACACCCTGCGAAACAAAAACGACGCGAAGACGACGCCTGCCATCGCACGGATCCTCCGCATGGTCGATGCCGTGTGGTCGTCGGGAACGTCGTTCGCGGAAGGAGCGACGCTGCAACCAGGCAAGCTGCGGCTGACTCGCGGGTTAGTAGAAATTCAATCGACCGGCGGAGCGACGATTCTGCTCGAAGGGCCGGCGGAACTCGATCTGCTGCACGCTTCGGAGGCCGCCTTGCATTCCGGGCGAGTCGTGATTCGCATCACCGATCCCGACGCCGCGTTTAAGCTCGTTACCGCGACGGCGCAACTGCTTGACCTGGGGACGGAGTTCGGGGTCGAGATCGAATCGGGCGACAAAACCGTGCTGCAGGTTTACGAGGGCGAGGTCTTGGCGAGCGTGAAAGGGGCGGCCGGCGCGGAACAATCGCAGCACGTTGAGAGCGGGCAGGCCGTTCGGCTCGACACCGAGTCGCATGCGATCGCCTTCTCGCCGACCCGTTTTATTCGCACCTTACCAAGCGTCGACGATCCGACCGGCCGCGGCAAGTACGCCTACAACCGAAGCCGTTTTTCCGAAGTCCACGTCGTGCCGGCCCCGGCCGACGTTCGGATCGATGGATCGCTCGACGATTGGGATCTCTCCGGTCAGTTCGCGACGGCCTGCGAACCGCCGTACGACGAGCATCATTCGTTGCGCGCCGCGATGATGTACGACGCCGAGTATCTGTACGTCGGCGCCGTCGTCGGCGATCCATTTCCGATGCAGAGCCAAGTTTCGCCGCGAGAAGACAAAACACTTTACGGCGGCGGCGGGGGCGTGGCTTTGCGAATCTCGACCGATCGCCAAGCCGGTTGGCCGCTGACGGCCGCCTCGAAGATAGGTCGCAATCACGCGCCGGCAAGGCCGATCGACACCAGCGGCAAGCTCTGCTTCGTCATGCTCTGGTACAGCCGGCCCGAAGACAAGGCGTGCATCCATCTGCGCTACGGCATGGACATGCACGATTCGCGCGTCAATCCGCCCGGCTACGAAGGCGCTTTCCGCAAGGCGAAGGATGAACGGGGCTACACGCTGGAGTATCGTATTCCCTGGTCGCTGCTGAATGCCGAAGACGACCCGCCGCGGGCCGGCGATCAGTTGGCCGCCATGTGGCTGGTCCATTGGAGCGACGCGCAAGGTAAAGCCTGGAAGGGGCAGCTCATCGACGTCATGCAACCTCACGAGCCTGGCTGGAACTTCGATCGCGCCGCCACCTGGGGCCGCGCCGTCTATCACGCCCGCGGGTCGCTCCCTGCGGGGACGGTCGTGCCCCGCGAGTAAGCCCGTTACGATTAAGTTTGAATTGCCGCCTAGATCCGATTCGGTTTCCATCCACGAGCCCTTCATGATTACGACGCACTCCCGCCGACACTTTCTCCGCGCCGGTTCCGCCTTCCTCGCGCTGCCGTGGCTCGAACGACTGGCCGTTGCGGGAGAAGTTGGACCGCCGCGGCGAATGGTCGCCGTTTGCACCAGCTTCGGCCTCTACGGTCCGTCGTTCTTCCCGCAACAAGCCGGCGAGGACTACGAACCGAGCGACTACCTGAAGGTGCTGGCCCCGCTGCGCGACAAGTACACGGTCTTCTCGGGCATTTCGCATCCCGATATCGGCGGCGATCACGCCTCGGAGATCTGCTTCCTCACCAGCGCCAAGCGACCGCGCTCGAGCAACTTTCGCAACACGGTGTCGCTCGATGTCGTCGCGGCGCAGCACGTCGGCAACGCCACACGTTTTCCGCTGCTGTCGCTCTCGACGATGGAAGGAGGCGGCCTGACGCGTACGACGACCGGCGCGCCGATTCCATCGCTCTACAAACCATCCGACGTCTTCGCGCGACTGTTTCTCGCAGGCAAGGCGCAGGACGTGGAGAAGGAAATTGAACGGTTGAAACGAGGGCAGAGCATTCTCGATCGAATGCAATCGAGCTTTCGTTCGCTGAACGGCACGCTCGGCAGTCGCGATCAGCAGCAGGTGGCCGACTACGCCGACGCCGTCCGTGATATGGAGCGACAACTTCAAGCCAACGAAGCTTGGGCATTGCGTCCCAAGCCGGCGATCGACGAAAAGCCGCCGGTCGATCCCGATTCCCGCCACGATATCATCGGTTGCACGAACTTGATGTTCAAACTAGCGCGGCTTGCGCTGCAAACCGACTCGACTCGCGTCGTATCGATTTTCATCAAGGGACTCGAAGCGGCCCCGGTAATCGAAGGTGTTAACGAAGCGCATCACGCCCTGACGCATCACGGCCACGATGCAGGCAAGCTCACGCAGCTGCAGATCATCGAACGGGCCGAGATGGCCGCCTTCCGCGACTTCCTCGTCTCGCTGCAAGAAGTGAAAGAGAACGGCATCAGCCTGTTGGACAACACGCAGGTGCTGCTCGGCAGTAACCTGGGGGACGCCAGCGGGCACGGTACGTCGAACTTGCCGATCCTGCTGGCCGGCGGCGGATATCGACACGGGCGACACATCGCGGGGGACGTGAAGAACAACACGCCGCTGGCGAAATTGTTCGTCAGCATGCTGCAACGCTTCGGCGTCGAGACCGACCGCTTCGGCTCCGGCAACGGAACGATCGCCGGCCTCGTCTAAACCTCGCTACTTCTTTCCTGTTTCTGAGATCACTATGAAGTCGACGTTCTATCTTGGGCTACTCGCGATTGCCGCGAGTTCTTCTCCTGCACACGCGGCAGCGGAAGAGGTCGGTGCCTTGTATGCCGCGCGGATGAAGCCGTTTATCGAGACTTACTGCGTCTCGTGTCACGGCGCTAAGGAGCCCGAGGCCGGAGTCAATCTGTCCGGTGCGCGGAGTTCGGAACAACTGGCCGACGAGCAAGACCTCTGGTTCCGCATTCTCGAACAGTTGCAAACGGAAGCGATGCCGCCGATCGAGGCGAAGCAACCGAGCGCTGCGGAATATGCCGCCGCCGCCGCATGGATTCGCAACGATTACGTCGCCGCGTTACGTGCGCAACAACAAGCCGAGGGGCGCAGCAAGCTCCGTCGTCTTACTCGCGCAGAATACTCGAACACGATCGAAGACCTCTTCGGCATCCGGCCGCTGGTCGAGCGCAATCTGCCTCCCGACGGTCGCGTCGACGGCTACGACAAAGTCGCCGCCGCCTTGCCGTTATCGTCCGAAGGTTCGCTCGGCTACTTCCAGATGGCGGAAGAATTGCTGCGCACCATGATCCGTTCGGCCCCACGCCCCAAACGTCCGTTGCCCGACGGCACGCTCCGTCCCGACGAGAACGCCGAAGCCAATCGCACGACGCGCGTCCCTGCGTTTCAAAGCGAACAATCGAAAGGGCACATTCTCGAGCTTCCCGACGGCTGGATGGTCTCGTTCAATTCCGACACCACGTCGGGCCCGATGAAGTTTAACTGCAAAGTACCAGGCCGGCACATGATACGGTTGTCGGTCTACGGCTATCAGACCGACAAGCCGCTACCGTTCGGGTTGTATGTCATCAAATCGGGCGGCCTCACGCAGGAGCTCGAACTCGCGCGGGTACTCGAAGCGCCGCCGGGTAAGCCGACGGTACTCGAAACGGAAATCTATCTGCAACCGCCGCAGGGCCTGCGTCTGATTCCGTTTGGGCTCGGCGTGCCGGTCCCCAAGAATCATCAGGCGAGCGAATGCCGCGCGCCGGGCCTCGCCTTTCAATGGATGGAAGACGTCGCCCCGACGACGCCCCACTTGGGCTACGATTTCCTCACGGCTGACTTCACCGACGCCCTGAAGAGCGAGTTGCTCGTCCCGCGACGGCAACTGGTGAAAGGAGTCGCCAAGCCGACGAAGCCGGAGATTCCGCAAGAGCTGCGGGCCGCGTTGCCGACGACGTTTAAGCGAATCGGAGCCGCGCTGTTTCGCCGGGACCTGACCGAACAAGAAGTCGCGGCGCTGACGAACGAAGTGGCGACCCGTTACGATGCCGGCGAACTCTTTTCGACGGCGTACTTGGATCGTGTCACAGAGATGCTGACATCGGCGAACTTTTTGTGTGTCGTTGAGCAACCCGGCTCGCTCGATGACTTCGCCCTGGCGGCGCGGTTGTCATATTTCCTCTGGAACTCGGCCCCCGACGCGCAACTGCTCGAAGTCGCCCGGAGCGGCAAGCTGCGCGAGCCGGCCGTGCTAAAGGCTCAGACGGAACGACTGCTCCACGATCCGAAGTCGCGCCGGTTCGTCGCCGACTTCACCGACCAATGGCTCGGCGTGCGGGGCATCGACGACACGACGCCCGATCAGAAGCTCTATCCCGAATACGCCCGCAACGAATTGCTGAAGCACGCGAGCGTCGACGAGACGCATCAGTCGTTCGGCCGGATGCTCGACGAGAATCTGAGCGTGCGCGATTTCGTCGCGCCGTCGTGGGCGATCGTGAACGAGCCGCTCGCGCAGCTGTACGGTCTGCCCGACGTGACCGGCGCAGCGATGCGGCAAGTGAAGCTACCCGCCGATTCACCGCACGGCGGGTTCTGGACGCAATCGGCCGTGCTGAAAGTGACGGCCAACGGCAGCTACACGTCGCCGGTCAAACGCGGAGTTTGGATGGCCGAGCGATTGCTAGGGAATCTGATCCCGCCGCCGCCGCCCGACGTCGGGGCCGTCGATCCCGACACTCGCGGCGCGAAAACCTTGCGCGAACAACTGGCACTACATAGCAAGCAAGGCTCTTGCAAAGCTTGTCATGCGAAGTTCGATCCCTATGGATTCGCGCTCGAGAGCTTCGACGTCACCGGCGCGTATCGCACGACCTATCGCGTGCTGAACGCCGAGACGACGGCGCTGCCGCCGGGTCAACGCAAAGGTCAGTCGCTGTGGCGAGAAGGGTTGCCCGTCGACTGCAGCGGCGAGACGCCCGACGGTCGGAAGTTCGCCGATATTCAATCGCTACGAAGAATTCTGGCCGACGATCCGCAACCTTTGGCGCGCGGCGTTGTTCGACATCTCATCACCTATGCCATCGGCGCACGACCGAACGCGCTGGATGAACCGACGGTGCAAGCGATCGTCGCCGCCGCGAGCCCAAACGATTTCGGGCTCCGCTCGCTGGTGCACGCCGTCGTGCAGAGCGAGCTGTTTCGGAACAAGTAACACCCGTCGTAGCCTCAAGCCCTATGAACCGGTTCGCCCCGCATCCGCTACTTCGTCGTCTGATCCCGGCGGTCATCGTCCTCGGACTGAATGCGACGGCGCTCACGGCAGCGGAGCCGATCGACGTCGGCGACCGGCAGCGGACGATGAAGCTCGTCCAGCAACTCGGCAGTCCGAGTTTCGACGAGCGTGATCGGGCCGCAGCGGAGCTGCGACGACTCGGTCTCGCAGCCCGGCCTGCGCTGGAGCAAGGCCTGCGCGATGTCGACGTCGAAATTCGCTTTCGTTCGGGCGTATTGTTGAAGTGCGCGGTCGTGGTCGATCGCAACGCGCGGATCGACCGCTTCGTTGCCGACGTTGATGGAAGCGAGTCGGCGGAGCTACCCTGCTGGAATGACTTTCGCGAGCACTATGGCGACAATCGCACGGCGCGCGAAGTCTTTGTCGAAATGCATCGCACCGAAGGGGAACTGCTCGAAGCAATTTCGGCTCATGATGCAGCGACTGCGAGCCGACTGCTTCTGAAAGGCATGGCGCGGTTCACCAAACCGACGATCGTCGTCGAGCCGCCGCTGGCCGCCGAGCGAGTTCCGCCGTCGTTCGGCGTCGTTGCGGCTTGGGTCTATTCCGCGTCGCAGCCGGAGGTCGACCTCGACGAGCGAATCACCACGCAACTTCACGCCTTACTCGCCGCTTCCCCCTTTCGCGCGAGCGCGGCGACCGGACATCGGGCTGATCTCTGTCACATGCTGTTGGACCGCTGGCTGCTGAAGGAGTCGTCGCGCGTCGTGCGGTATCAGAAGCTGCTGCTCGCGCGCGATTTCAACTCCGAGTCCGCATTGGATTTGGGAGGGCAAATCTTACAAGACGCCGACGCGACGCCTGCGATGCTTCGCGACGCACTTGTAGCCGTCGGTTATTACGGCGATCCGGAGCGACATTTACCTTGGCTGGTCGCGCACTTCGACAACGAGCAGGTTTGCTACGATTTGCTTCCGCTGCGCGGTCGCCGGACGGCGATCGAAGTTCGCGACGTCGCCTTGGCGGCCGCCGTACGAATGACGGGACAAACGCTGCAACTGTACGGCTTCCACTCAGCCGCTTGGGGAGCGGGCGGCTACCTGGAGCATCATTCGCTCGGCTTCCACGTCGCATCGCAACGCGACACGGCACGAAAGAAGTGGGAGCAGTGGTCTGCGAGCCGCGCAACGCCGAAGCTTTGAGTCGAACACAGCTTCCCTTGACGCAGTGCCGCTGATCGTCTCCCGAGCATTTGAGCTCATCGGTGAATGAAGCGATAAGGCAAACCGAAACTTGAAAGAAAGTGGCGTCGATTGCGTCCACAACCTGCCTGTGGGGCAACCGGACGGCGACGCCGTGCACGATTATCACCTGACTGCCGGACTCGCTTCCGGGGCGGAACATGGCGTGTCGGCGAATGTCTCGGCTTTATCCGCCCTCTTCGGTCAACTAGAATTGAGCGATCGCCTTGCTCCCGCCGGCATGCCTCACTTGCCGCTCCCGCCACTTACCCGCGCTCTTCAACATGTCGCTCGTACCATTCGCGCCGTCGCAGACTCTGCGGTTGCCGCTCTTCGTTTTAATGTCGGCGGTTATCGTGACCGGTCTTTCGTCGCTGCGCGCGGCGGCGCCTCAGGACTCGACCAAGCCCACGACACCTGCCGGACGGCAGGCCGTTCTTTTGACCGACGAGGACTGGCGGAAGGTGCCGCGCCGAGCGACTTCGGCCGAACGCATTGATGAGTTGCTCCAAGTCAATGGACCCTCGAGCGACGTTACCGGCCAAGCGGACTTGCGGACGACGGATGAGCAGTTCTTGCGTCGCGCAGCACTTGACCTCACCGGCACGCTGCCGACTCCGGAAGAGCTCGCCGAGTTCGCTTCCGATACGGATCCCGCCAAGCGCAGCAAGAAGGTGGATGAGTTGCTGGCGAGCGACGCCTACGCCCGGCATTGGGCGCGGTATTGGCGCGACGTCGTGTCGGCACGGATCACCAATCGACGCAGCATGGGACTCACGCGCAGTTTCGAAGAGTGGCTATACGAGAGATTCCGCGCGGGCGACGATTGGCGGACGATCACCCGTGCGATCCTGACGGCCGAAGGGGAGTTGCGGTTCACACTCAACAAACCCGGTGCGGAAAACGGCGAGTTGTTCTTTTTGGTCGCGCACGACGGCGACGAGGCGGAAGAGCGCGCCGCCGAAACGTCGCGAGTCTTCCTGGGCATCCAGATTCAATGTGCCCAGTGTCATGACCATCCGACGGAGAATTGGAAACGGACGCAGTTCCATGAGTTCGCGGCGTACTTCGCGCGAATCAAGTACGAGCAACTGTTCGTCGGCGGGAAGTTATCCGGAGTGCAACTGGTCGCACTCAAAGATGCCGAACACAAAGTGGCAAGCCTGACGAACCCGGACGACTTTTCCTTGGCTCAGCCGCGCTTTCTCGACGGTCGCGCTCCTGCGGCCAAGCTCGACGACCGCGAGCGCCGCCAATCGCTGGCCGATGCCGTTGTCGCAGATGAGAACTATTGGTTTGCAGCCGCGTTCGTTAATCGCGTCTGGAACGAGCTGATGGGCCGTTCATTCTATCCGCACGTCGATGATCTCGGCCCGATGAAAGAAGTCTCGCAACCCGAA
>CAMCTH010000109.1 GCA_945877965.1 Planctomicrobium piriforme
CTGGCCTTACTTCGATTTCAAACAATACCGATGCTTAGCCGTGCGGAGATAGACGCGACCGTCGGCGATGGCCGGCGACGCGTGGACGTCTTCGCCGATTTCATTCCGCGCCAGTTCGACGTAGTCGCTTGCGGCGGCATCGACGACCAGCGTCGCACCGGCTTCGTCGGTGAAGTAGATTCGGCCCTCGGCCGAGATCGGCGAGGCAGTGAACTTGCCGTTGAGCCGTTTGCGCCAATTTAGTTCGCCGCTCGCCACGTCGAGGCACGAGAGAATCCCTTTATCCTCGGCCAGATAGTACCGCGGGCCGACGACGATCGGCGACGGGACAAACGACGTCCCCCGATCGTTTTTCCAGACGACGTGCGTGTCGGTGACGTCGCCGCGACCGCCCGGCTTCACCGCCACATGCACGCCATTCGGGCCGCTGGCGCTGATCAGCACGCCCGGCGCGAGAACCGGAGTCGGCACGCATTCACGCGCCAGGCCGCGCACTGTCCAAAGCAATTTACCGGTCCGCGGATCGTAGCCGTGCATCTTCTCCGAACTGCAGATGACGAGTTCCGTTTGCTCGCTCTTCCCCTCCACGGCAACCAATTGCGGCGACGACCACGAGAGCCACGCCTCGGGGCGATCGGTCTTCCAACGATTTGCACCGGTCGCGGAGTCGAGGGCTACCAAGTACGACGAGCCGTAGTGATCGCATTGCACAAGCAGCAGGTCTTCGAACAACAACGGCGAACTCGTCGCGGCGAAGCGGTTCTCGAACGGGCCGTACTCGTCGGCGAGCGAACGTTGCCAGAGGAGGCCGCCGTCGAGATCGAAACAAAAGACATCGCCCGACGCAAAGAAGGTCCAGAGCTTTTTACCGTCGGTAATCGGCGAGGGGCCGGCCATGCCGTTCTTCGGGTAGTACAAAGTCGGGGCGGTCCCCCACAGTTTTTGATGCCAACGTTCGGTGCCCGTTTCGCGATCGAAGCAGACGACGTGCAACTCCCCTTGATCGCGCCCGGCTGAAGCGGTGAGGAAGACGCGGTCCTGCCAGATGATGGGGTTCGACGTACCGGTGCCGACGAGCGGCGCTTTCCAAGCGACGTTTTCCGTGGCCGACCAAGTGAGCGGCACGCCGCGATCGGCAGTGACTCCCGTGCGCAACGGGCCGCGCCAGCCGGGCCAATCTTCACTGTGCAAGGCAACGGCCTGCGAGGCAATGAGCATTACGAAGGCGATGAGTTGGAAACGGCGTGGCATTAGCGAGCCTCCGCGGCGGGAGGAGCGATCGGCGTGAACTCGACGCCGCGGCCGGCCTCGTCGCACAAACGCAATTGCAGCGACCACAAGTTCTGCACTTCGGGGTCGCGATGTTGCGGTCCTTGGCAGACTTTAACCAAGAACGTGTTCCGTCCAGCGGCTAGCGTGACCGGCGCGATGAACCGATCGAACCGCGTGCCGTTGAGCCATTGCTCGCGGCCGAAGACGCGGACGCCGTTGAGCCAAACAGTGCAGTTGTCGTCGGCCCCGCAACGCAGCTGAGCAGCCTGATCGCGCGGCGAGTCGAACTCGGCGAAGACATAAGCCACTTTCTCGCGAGCCGTGCCGAACGCGTCGTTCAGATTGAGTTGCCCCATAGCATCGACGAACTTCGGATCGATCCACTCGGCCGTCGCGAAAGGATTTTGCTTTGCGAGGAGTACATCGAGCTTCGTCTCGGGGTCGAAGACCGTCGCGAAGCCGGTCCGATCGGGAGCGTCGAACGAGGCGATCTTTCGCCAGTCGACGACGAGCCCGAGATGTTGATAGACGTTCTGCGCTTCGCCGAGCGACTTCAACTTGGTCGCCGCCGCGGATACCTGCTTCGCATCGCGTGCCGCGGTGAAGGCCTTACGATATTCAACCTTCGCTTGCTCGACGTTCTTGGTTTTCTGTGCGGCGGCTCCGGCGGCCAGTGCGATTTCAACGGCTTCGAAGCCGAACTCCGGGTCGTCGAGCCGCGTCGGGAGCCAGCGATCGCGAAACGCCGGGTCGAGCCTTTCAATGAGCGAGAGGGCGAGTCGGCGCGCCCGACCTGATCTATGGACTTCGTTCAAGTAGTTTTCCAAGAAAGCCGTTGGCCACGACGACGCGACCGACGCTTGTTCACGGACGACGATCTCTTCGTAGACCGTGCGATACCAGTTCGCGGCAACGACGTTGCGCGTATCCATCGCGAGAAACAGTTGCGGCAAGATCTCGAGCCCTTGCTGGGCAAGTTCATCGCGGGCGGCGCGAGCCGCGGGAGACCCGGTGCCTTGCGGGCCGACCTCAGCGATCGTCTTCAACAGCGCTTGGACTCGGGCTTCGTCCGCCATGCTGCTAGAGCAAGACCAGGCGACGCAACAGATCGCAAGGGCGAAGGATTTCATGCAGGGCAACTCCAAGTGTTATTTCGCGGCGCTCGCTCGCGGCACCGGGGCCAGAATTCGCGAGGCATGTTCGGCCTCATGGTACACCGCGTTTTCGGCGACGACGAATTCCTTCGTCGGGTCGAACGTGAACGGCTTGCCCGACTGCGGGTTCAGTTCGTAGAACTCGGGCCCGGTGCTGCCGATCGTCACGCGAATGCGATGGCCGCGGTTGAAAAGTTGGCTCAGCCAGCCGACGTCGATCTTCACCTTCACCGGCTTGTCCGATGGGAGCGGCACTTCGCGATCGTAACCTTCGCGATAGCGGGCTTGCTTGATGCTCTCGACGAGCACGATCGAGCGACCGTCGGGATAGACGTCGCTCACACGGACGATGAAATCGGCGTCGGGCGCGGTCGACGAGACGAACAACTCGGCACGGACCAAGCCGGTCCATTCGACCGACTCGGTGAGCGGTTCGGTCGTGAAGGTGCGAACGTCGGCATGAGCTTCGTAGCTGCGACCGTCGCGGGCCGCCGTGTAGGCGCGACCCGGGATCCGAGCGGGGTTTGCCGGGTCGCTGGTGTAAGTCGTACGTGAGGCGGATGTGGTCGGCATGACGGTCGCGAGTTGCTTCTCGGCCTGCAAGAAGTACGAGGCGTCGTCGGCCGGCGGCGGGAAGTCGCTCGCTTCGCGCCAAACATTGCCCGGCGCGTCGGGTTCGTCGATCGCCCCCATTGCGTAGTAGCGTACGGCCGAGTCGCGATCGACGCCGTTGTCGACGCCTTTTAAATAATGATCGAACCAGCGGAGCATGTGGGCCGTCGAGTCGAAGCCGGCGTTCTTGGGAATAACGAGATCGCCGATCTTCGAGCCACCCGCCTTGCTGCCGCCGTGCAGCCAGGGACCGATGATGAGCTGCTGTTTGCCGCGCGAGTTCGGGCCGCCGTGATGTTGCCGACCGACGAAACTCTGCACGCTGCCGGCGTTCATGAAGTCGAACCAACTGCCGACCGTGAAGCAGGGGACGTTCATCTTGTCGAAGTGCTTCGTGCAATCTTCTTGGGCCCAGTAATCGTCGTACGTCGGATGTGCGAGCATCGACTCGACCCAACGTCGGCCATCGCCGGGCTTCTTGTCGACGACGCCCATCCCTGCGAATAGCCGAGCCGGCCGCGACGTGCCGCCGATGCGATAACCTTCGTGGAACAGGCTCAGCCCGGTGTCGGTCATGTACTGGCAAACTAAAGCCGGCGGCTGTGTGACGGCCAGGAAGTTCTGCGCGTAGCCGGCTTGCGAACCGCCATAGGTGCCGATCTTGCCGTTCGACCACGACTGCTTCGCGAGCCAGGCGACGGTGTCAAAGCCGTCTTGCCGCTCACCCCAACCGAGCGAGCGATAGCCGTCGAAGGGGCCTTCGGAGCGATACGCGCCGCGAAAGTTTTGGACGCAGACGACGTAACCGTGCTTGGCCAGGATGGCCGACGCGCGCCGCGCTCCGACGCTTGAAACGTCGCTGTAGCGCTGCTGATACAAAACCGGCCATGGTCCGCCCTCGGCCGGACGGGTGAGATAGCAAGAAAGCCGGACGCCGTCGCGCATCGGCAGCAGAATATGTTCTTCGACGATGCCGGGAACGACCGGCGGCGTTAGCGACTCGATCGCAATCAGCTCGGCCGCGACGATTGCCGGGACCAGCGAAAACAGACCGAGCAACATGAACGACGAAGCAACCAAGCGAAGTCGGGGAAGCATCATCGGGAACCGATCTGCCAAGGCGGGAAGTCGTAGGCGGGATAAAGAACGACGCCGAGCGACGGCGCAAGCTCGGGCCATACAGTACCGCGCCGCAGGCCGCGAGGCGACGAATTCTTGGCCACGCGAAACCGAAACCCAAGGCAATTGCCTGACGCGAACTAAACACGCCGTCGACGTCGGCTATTTACGCACATCGAGGCAGAGGATGTGCGCGTCATCGCGAAAATATAATCGGCCGCCGGCCAACGTCGGTGCTTGGCGCGTCGAGATGCCGATGTCGGCCCGGGCCAACTCTTCGTAACCGGTCGATGCGGCGCGCACGAGGATTAGTTCGCCGTTGACGCTCGAGATCCAGAACTTGCCGTCGGCGGCGATCATGTTTCCTTTGCCGAATCGCAACTGCTGCCAAACGCGTTCGCCGGTGGCGGCGTCGATGCACGTCAGATGCGTGATCGGTCCCGCTCCGCCGAGATTGTCGAAGCCATAGAGTTTGCCGTCGAGTAGTACGGGCGTTTGCCACTCGGCGCGTAGCGTGCTTTGCGGGCCTTGCGATTTCCAGAGTTCAGACACATCGAACTTGTCGCCGTTGGGCTTGAGCCCGAGCAATACGCCGCCGTGATTTTCGCCGGCCGAAACATAGACCGATCCGTTCACTGCAACCGGCGTGGCGGTGTTGCAATTGAAATCGGTGACATATGAGTGCCGCCATAGGACGGCTCCCGTCGTCGGGTCGATGCCGAGCACCGCGCTGCCTGCGAAGACGACGACTTGCTTTCGACCGCCGACTTCCAATAGCGCAGGGGAAGAATATCCCGCGGCGCCGCTGCCTGCTTTCCATACGACCTTGCCGGTGGCCGCTTCGACCGCGACGACGGTCGCCTCAAACGTGCCGACCGTGACGACCACCAACTCGCCGACGACGAGCGGCGAGCAGGCCATGCCGTACTCGGCCGGTTCACCACCGTGCTGTTCGACCAAGTTTTCCGACCAGAGCAATTTGCCGTCGGCCGAGTTGAGGGCCGCCAGAACACCCTCGCCGCTGAAGGCGAAAACCCGCTCGCCGGCGATCGTCGGCGTGGCGCGCGGGCCGGCTCCCATCGAGTTGTTGAAAGCCGGAGCGATCGGCGTTCTCCAGAGCGGCTTGCCCGACTCGGCGTCGAAGGCCGCGACTTGCTGCCGGCCGTCGGTTTGGATCATCGTCAGCAGCCGACCGCCGTCGACGACGAGTCCTGCCATCCCGACGCCGCCGTCGACGCGCCAAAGTTGCTTGGGGCCTGCGGTCGGAAAGGTATCGACCAGGCCGGTCTCGGTCGAGATGCCGTTGCGTTGCGGTCCGAGGAACTGTGGCCAAGCGGTCTCGGCGGCCGGCAAGAGTGTTGCCTGAAACAGCGTCGTCTCAGCGAGCAGAGCCAAGACGATGAGAAGACGTCCGCTGCGCGACATGCGACACTCCTTGTCGAAAGAGACGAACGGACTGTCGAAGAAGCCGACGCGTTGAACGTCGGAAGTCGAAGCGATCCAGAGCGGGCGAAGAGACTCGAACTCTCGACATTTGCCTTGGGAAGGCAATGCTCTACCAACTGAGCTACGCCCGCAATTTGTATGACCTAGTATAGCCGCGGCGGTTTGCCTCGCAACGGGCCGCACCGCAGGCAAATCGCGCATTTAAATCACGCGGTCACTTGGCGTCGGGCTTCGGCTCGGCGGGCGACTCTTCGAGTTTTTCACGCCACGGCTTTTCGGCCTCGTAGCTCGCCAGTTCCTTCTTGATGCTTTCCTTCTCTTCGCCGTCTGCGACTTCCAACGCTTTGTTGATCCATTTAATCGCCGACTTGAAATCGCCCTGCTCGGCATAGCCGGC
Source organism: Planctomicrobium piriforme (assembly GCA_945877965.1). Classification (GTDB taxonomy): domain Bacteria; phylum Planctomycetota; class Planctomycetia; order Pirellulales; family PNKZ01; genus CAMCTH01. The sequence continues at coordinate 6,001 of CAMCTH010000109.1, forward strand.
GGCGAGCGTGCTCAGGATGTGAGCCTCTTTGTAGTCGGTCACCTGACAAGCCGACTCGGCGAGTTCGACGGAACGCTTGCCGTTACGGACCTTGGCTTCGGGGGAAGTAGCGAGCAGCCAGGCGAGATTGTTGAGCAAGCCCGAGTCTTTGGGTTCGATCACGAGTGCGGCTTCGTAATCGGCGACCGCTTCGTCGTGCAGGCCGAGAGCCAACTTGGCATCGGCCCGAATTCGTAACGCCCGCCAGTTGCGCGAGTCGCGGACGAGAATCCGATCGAGCAGTTCAATTGCCGGTTTGTTGCGCTTTGTGGTGTTCAGCAACGCCGCAAGTTGCAACGACGTGGCGGCTTCGTTCGGTTCGAGTTTGACGAGTCGTTCGAGGTCGACGATAGCGGGCTCGAACTTTTGTCGGCTCAGGTTGATGGCGATCCGAGTCCGCAGGCCTTGCGGCGCGTTGGGGAGTTTTTCCAGAACGCTGTCGACGTCGGCCAAGGCTCCTTCGGCATCGCCCGACTGAAAGCGTGCATGGCTGCGCAACAGCAACGCCTCGGGTTGTTCGGGCACGAGCTTGAGGACCGCTTCGGCATCGGCGCCGGCCTGCTTGTGATCTCCCGCCAACATGCTGATGCGGCCCCGTTGTAGGAGCGCACCCGACGCTTGCGGAAACAACTCGACCGCGCGGCTCAGGCTCTTCTTGGCCTCTTCCCATTTTTCTTGCGCGGCGAGTGCCAAGCCGCGGGCTTCGTAGGTCGCGGCATGGTCGGGCTCGATTTCGAGCGCCTTGTCGAAGTCGGCGACTGCTTCGTCGGCCTTTTCTTGGCTTAGCTTAAGGGCTGCGCGAACGCGATAGGCCTGGGCCGCCTGCGGATTCGCTTTCACGGCGGCGTCGAGATCGGCGAGCCGCTCGTCCGCCTTCTCGCTGAGTGCGCTGCGATAGAGATAGGCGGAGCTGCGGGTCTCGGGCTCGGCCGCTTCGGATTTGATCGCGGCATCGAACGCGGTGCGGGCTCGTTTGAGATCGCCGCCGGGCAACAATTCCAATCGGCCGAGCAGCAGTTGAGCCTGCGGCAAGTTCTCGTCATTCTCCAAGGCCTCGGTCAGATCGTCGAGGGCTGTGATCCGCATCTCCGGCAACCGTGGATCGGGGCGCGAGGCTTCGAGTACGGCCTCCGCCAGCGCTTCGCCTCGTTGATAGAGCGTTCCGGCGAGGAGTCCGCGGGCGAACTTCGTGTTCTCGGCGTCGAGTCCTTTCTTCAAGGCGGCGCGCGAGTGGACGATCACTTCTTCCATCTGCGCCAGCGACTTGGCCGACAAGCGGAGCTCGAACGCCTTGTCGAGATCGGCTTGGCCGGGGTTCTCGGCCGCGGAGAGCGACGGAGTGAGGCAGCAGAAGACCGCCGATGAAAGCAGAGCGGTAATGAATGAACGCATGCGAGCCTCCCAGCCAAGACGAAGTTGCGATCCTCACAACGCCCGCAAGTCTAGTCGATCTTCACTCCGGTAGCGACCGTGACCGTGCCGGCGGCGGCGAGAATGTCGCGCAGCATCTCGCCCGGTTCCCCCGCTCTGGGCGACCAACGCCCTGCAATGATGATCTGCCGCCCCGCTTCTTCTTTCAGCAAGATGAGGAAAATCGAGTCATTGAGGACCTCGGGGGTCGCATCGCCGCGGGCCCAAAAGTCTTGCTGAGCGGTGAAGGTGAGCGACCGCCACTTGGCTCGGCCGCCATCGGGGGTGTCGACGTCGGTATTTCCCCAGGCCAGCGTCTCTAGGGCGGGGAAGGCGGTCTTGATGTCTTGCAGAATGCGGTCGGCCAAGCCGGGCTCGATCGGCTGTCCGCCGACGTAGAGATACGCCGTGCTGCTGCCGCGCTGCGACAGGCTGAGTTCTTCCCAAGACTGATAGAAGCCGGGGAAGTTTGGCAGGAACGGCGGCTTCAGGCGTTCGACGCGCAGCGGCTCGTCGGGCTTGTTCGGCGACGTCGACGAGGCATTGAACGGCTTGCGCGTGAAGTACTTCGGCTTGCGGAACGTGACCTTGGTGCCGGTCGGCGCGTTCTCGCTCTTCCAGGCCGCCGCCACGCTCGGGGCGTCGTCGAGCGTCTTGAACTTATTTTCAATCTTTAACCGCGCGATCGCCGCGTCGAACTTCGGTTCGTAGTCGGACCAGCCGCATCCGCCCAAGAGCAGCGCCGGCATACAGAGGGACGATGAGATCAGCAGACGGCGTGCGATGTGAACGGAGGAAAGCATCGGAACCTATGCGGGTGCGCGAAATTGTGCGGCTCGCCGTCGATTGTCGACGCGGGCCGGCGGAGTGTCAAGAAACGGATCGCTGTCGTCGCCGGCGGCCGCAAACTCGACCGTAACTTCCCGCTCACACGCGAATGTATCCTTTCGAGGGCCTGATATATGGACTTTGCCGAACCTGACGGATGTTACGTAAACTCGGGCCGCGCAACTTCCGATACCTCTTAGTACACCGTGCCGGCACCACAACGCGGCTCCCGCCCCGTTCGCAGCTCGGTCTTCGAAATCACACCAGGTACGAAGAACGGTCGATCCAGGCAGTCGCTCGGCGCGGCGTCTTTACCAGAAGACGAATGCGGACGAGTCGAGCGTCGCAGACCGTTTGGGCTTCAATCATCGGGGGATGGGCATGACGATTCGTCGCTGGGTCGTATTGTTGAGTTTTATCGCCGCGTGGACGACGGCAGTTTCGCATCTGCCGGTGCTGAGCGGTGAGATCACCCAATCGGCCGCGAAGGTGTTTCTAACCGCGGCCGCGACCGGCGAGAAGCCGACGAGTGCGCCGACGACGTCGCCCGCCGCGGGGCCGACGTTTACAGCTGCGCCGACTTCGCCGCCCCCTGCCGCGTTGCCCGTCGAGGATCATTCCGCAGCCGCCGTTCCGCCGACGCTGGAACCGGCCGACGAAAAGACCGCGTCGCCGAACGTACTCCGACCGACAAAGGCCCAACAAGAAGAACGGGTGACGCCGACCTTGCTCGGAGTCGCGAACTCAGCCGCGGGCGGTTCATCGCGCCGCGCTCCGACCCCGGCCCCGCTGCCGACTGCATCGCCGACCCAATCGGCTCTTCTTCAGACGCCGACGTCGTCGCTTGTCGAGTCGTCGACTCCGCAGAGCCTGCCGACGATGAGCCCGACGTCGACTCCGACCTTGGCTCCGATGCCGACTTCTACTGCGGCCGCGCCGTTGCTCGTTGCCGAAAAGCCGAGCCGACCGCTGGAACTCACCCCCGCGACGCCGCAACCGGCCGTAACGAGCAAGGTTGAAGCGACGCCGCCGGCCCTGACGACGCCGACGCAATCGTTGCCGAGCCTCAACTCGCCGAGCTTGTCGTCGTCTCCTGGACTCGGTTCGCCTGGATTGGTTTCGCCCGGCCTTACCGCGCCGTCCGCAGCCCCTGCCTTGCTCTCGCCGGAACCGTCGGTGGCTAAGAGCGAGATCAAGATCGAATCGCCGCGAGTCGCCGATACAACTCTCGCCGCGCCGCTGGCCAAAGACGAAGCACCGCTCGGCTATGACCCGGCCACCGGCAAGACGTATCGCAATGTGCTGCGCAGCTCGACACCGACTCAAGCTCTGACGCCGACGCCGGCACCTGCGACCACCGCGGTGAGCCCGAGCACGCCGGCTCCCGTCGCGGCGAAGCCGAGCGGCACGGCTCCGACGGCTGCGTCGACTCCGGCCAGCACGGCCCCGTCGACGACCGTCGATTCGAAAACCTCGCCGACTGCCGCCCCGTTCGCGTCTCGTCCGGGCACGCCTCCGCCGGGCATGCTGCCGACGATGAAGCCGACGCCGAGCGCGACCGGTCGTTCGATCCCGCACAATGGCCCCGATCACGTCGTCAGCGATGTTCCTGCCGCCTCTTCGCCGACGACTTCAGGAGTTCGTCCGAACTCGTTGCTCACGCCGGGCGACGAGCCGCCGAGCCAGCGTGCCGTCGTCTCCAAGGCCCCGGCCCAGGCCGAGTCGAAGAAGCTGTTCGAATCGGTTGAAGAGCCGGTCACGATCACGCCTGAGCAGGAAGCGCTCCGTCGTCGGGTGCAAAGCACGCTCGCGACGTACTATCAAAACTGGACGCTCAGCACGCGTCAGCACAGTCCGTGGGAAGTGATGCACGCGATCATCGCCTACGGCGTCGACACCCAGTTGGAACACAACGGCAAGCCGATCACCGCCATCGGGCATCTCTGCTTCAGCGGCGTCTGCAACAAGCAGGCGATCGTCACCGTCCGCAACAATCGGCTCTACGTCCAGCGCGGCCCGGGCGTGCAAGGACATAGCGGCCAGTTCCTCGCCATTCTCGCGCAATCGCAGCTGCAACGCGACTATCCGCTCTATGCGGCCGGCCGTGAGTACACGCTCGAAGACCTCATTAAGGCCGAGCAATACGATTGCGAATCGGGCACGGAGTTGACTTTCAAGCTGATCGGCCTGATGCACTATCTGCCGAGCGACGCCGAGTGGACGAACTTCCAGGGTC
>CAMCTH010000110.1 GCA_945877965.1 Planctomicrobium piriforme
GTCGGCGTGATTGGTACCGGCGTGCGCGGGAAGTATCTGATCGGCAACTTGCCCGATTCGGTTCGCATCGCGGCGATCTGCGATTCTGCGACGTTACGCCTCGGCAGCACGCTCGAACCGAAAGCCGCGTTTGCCCCCGTCTTGCAGCAATTCAAAGAGCGCGATGCGGCTCACTGTGCGACGTATCAAGATTATCGTCGCATGTTCGATCGTGAGAAACTCGACGCGGTCATCATTGCCACACCGGACCATCATCACACTTTGCCCGCGATGCTCGCCTTGCAGGCCGGTTTAGATGTGTATCTCGAAAAGCCGCTAACGGTCTGCATTCGTGAAGGCCGATTGTTGGCCGAGATGGTGCAGCGGACGGGCCGAGTGCTACAAGTAGGTAGCCAGCAACGGACGATGGCAGTGAATCGTTTCGCCTGCGATTTCATCCGTCGCGGCGGCCTGGGAAAGGTTTCGAAAGTCGAACTACCGAACTACCCGGGACCGCTGCCTGCGCCGTTGCTTGAAGCCGAACCCGCATTCGGCGGTGTGGATTTCGATCTGTTCTGCGGTCCTGCGCCCCTCCGACCGCATCATCGCAATCTGTGGATGAAAGAAGACTTCAAGATCGGCGGTCTTCTCTGGCGTGGCTGGGATTTTTTTCGCGATTATTCCGGCCACTTGATGACCAACTGGGGTGCCCATTCGGTGGATATGGTACAGCTCGCGCTGGGTCGAGACGACACCGGTCCGGTCGAAGTCCAAGCAGCTCCGCCGGAGTCCGTCGCCGTCGCGGCCGGTTTGTGGAAGGAAAAAACCCCCGGCCCGATTGAGGATTCGTCGGATCGTCGCTTCTGGCCTGTGAAGATGAAGTACTCCGACGGCGTCGAGTTGCAATTCTCTCACGGTCCCGAGTACATCATCTTTCACGGCGCGAAAGGTCGCCTAAAGATGCGGCGGAACTACTTTGAGACCGATCCGCCGGGACTTGTTGCCGGGGGCCCCGATGCCGCCGACGCCGACCAATGGAAAGGGGGCGGACACATTGCTCGCCCGCATTTAGAAAACTGGCTCGAAGCGATCCGCACCTCGGCGAAGCTCAATGCCCCGGTCGAAGTCGGTCATCGTACGGTCACCGTCTGCCACTTGGCGAACATCGCCCGCGAATTGAATCGCTCGTTAAAATGGGATCCAAAGCAAGAACAATTCGTCGACGATCCCGAAGCCGATCGCCTGTTGAATCGACCTCGACGAACTGGTTTCGAACTGCCTAACGTCTAAATTACGGCATCTGTTCGCGGCCTCAATACAAACAAGGCATCGCCGGTGCGACTAAACGATTCGATTACAACGTTCATGGGAGTCTGCGAGTATGACAGGGTTGAAGCAGTTTGACTTGACGGGGCGCGTGGCGGTTGTCACGGGCGGCTCGAAGGGATTGGGATTGTCGATGGCAACCGGCTTGGCGTCGGCCGGCGCCGAGATTGTGATCGTCAGCCGCCACGAGGCTGAAGCAAAAGCGGTTGCCGAGCAACTGGCGACACAGTTTGGTCATCGTGCGATCGGCGTACAGGCAGACGTTGCGGTCGAAGCAGATACCAAGGCTTTGGCTGACCGAGTGTCGCAAGAGTTCGGCCGCATCGACATCCTGATTAACAATGCGGGCATCAACCTCCGCGGCTCGATCGACACGTTAACGCTCGATCAGTTCCGCCAAGTACAGCAGGTAAACGTCGAAGGCGTGTGGCTGACGTGCAAGGCGGTCATTCCTCACATGAAGTCGAAAAAATCGGGACGAATTATCAATCTTGCCAGTGCCCTTGGAGCGGTGGGCATGCCCGATCGCACACCGTACTGTACGAGCAAGGGGGCGGTCGTACAGATGACTCGGGCGCTCGCCGCCGAGTTGGCACCGTTCAATATTACGGTGAATGCGATTCTGCCCGGGCCGTTTCTCACCGAGATGAACGTGCCGGTGAAAGATGATCCGCAATTCAAGCAATTTATTCTCGGTTCGACGTCTCTCGGACGTTGGGGCGAGTTGCACGAGATTCAAGGCGCGGCGTTGTACCTGGCATCGGACGCTTCGAGCTACACGACGGGATGTATGCTAGCCGTCGACGGGGGATGGACGGCGCGATGAACCAGGAGCGCGTACAGACCGGCGACGTCTCACGTTGCACATCGCGCTCGAGTTGTGGTAATGCCTGGAGCGCGTTTCGGATTACGGGTGTGAAAACCGAGAAGCTCGGTGACTCAACCGGTGTGTTTGAGGAACTCCGTAGCTAGGATGGTATCGAGTAAGAAGTTCTGCTCATCGCCCGCCGGCTAGTACCAACATGAAGCGTTCATTTCTGTTTGCGATCGTCGCGTGTTTTTGCTTAGTACCGACGACCCATGTCTCCGCCGAGCCGTTGCGCTACAACCGCGACGTGAGGCCGATTCTCTCGGATCACTGCTTCGCTTGTCACGGGCCCGACAAAGCAAGCCAAAAGGCCGGGCTACGGCTCGACATGCGCGAAGCGGCCACGGCGAAGCTCGAATCGGGCGAGGTTGCGATCGTACCGGGTAAGCCTAATGCCGGTGTATTCGCCGAGCGAATTTTGAGCGATGACGTGAACATCGTCATGCCGCCGCCGTCGTCGCACAAAACGTTAAGCCCTGCCCAGAAGAAGATTCTGCTGCGGTGGATTGCCGAGGGCGCAGTCTACGAAAAGCATTGGGCTTTTCTGCCGGTCGATCCGGTGAAGGTGCCGACCGCCGCCGACCTTCCGGAATCGTATCGCCGGACTTGGGGCGACTGGGCCCGCAATCCGATCGATTGGTTCATTCTGCGGCGGTTGGCCGAGGCCGACCTCACGCCGTCGCTGCGTGCCGAGGCCCATACGCTCGCGCGGCGATCCGCCCTCGATCTGACGGGCCTGCCGCCGCAGCCCGAGTTCGCTGCGAAGTTTGATCCGGCGCATCCGTCGCGCTACGTCGATGCACTCTTCCAGTCGCCCCATTACGGCGAACGCATGGCGGTCGACTGGCTCGACGCGGCCCGGTTTGCTGACACGCAGGGTTACCAAGTCGATCGCGATCAAGACATGCACGCGTTTCGCGATTGGGTGATTCAGGCGTTTAACCGGAACATGCCGTTCGATCAGTTTACGATCGAGCAGTTGGCCGGCGACTTGCTTCCCGACGCGACGCCGCAGCAGAAGATTGCGACGGGCTTTCATCGCAATCACATGGTGAATCAAGAAGGGGGTATCATCGCGGCGGAATTCGTAGCCGAGTACACGGCTGACCGTGTTGAAACAACGGCCGCCGTGTGGATGGGACAGACCTTCACCTGTACTCGCTGTCACGATCACAAATACGACCCGTTCACGCAACGCGACTACTATGGTCTCAAGGCCTTCCTGGCCAACGTGGGTGAGCAAGGAGACGGCGGCCAAGATGCGATCCTGCTGCCCGACGCCGAGATCGACGGCCGGCTAGCGTCGCTCGAAAAGGATGCGACCCTCTTGCGAAAGCAATTGAAAGAACTCTCCGTCGGCGACGTCGAATTGACAAGCTGGACCGAGCGTTTGGTGAGCGACCGCTTGCGATGGACGCCGTTTGAAATCCATTCCGTTTCCGGCAAGGTCGGCGAGCCGACAGTTTCTGCGGATCGAACTTCGGTCGAGCTGAAAGCGATTCCTCAGGGTGGGCAAGCCGTCAAGCTGTCCGTTAACCTTCCGCGCGGACCGGCAATTACGGCCTTGCGTCTCGAAGCGACTGGGCAAAAAGCCGACGCTCAAGTGCGATTGGGTTTCACATTCGCCCAACAAGGAAAACGCGGCATTCCGCTCACGGCCGCGAGGGAAGGTATTGCAATCAAGTCGACGGAGGCGGCCAAGATCGTCGGGAGCGATCGTCGGGCCGCGATTGCGTTCACCGCGACGAAGGCCCCCGACGTCATTGCCCTCGTCTGGGAGCCGGCCTCGCCCTTGTCGTCGTCCCAGAACAAAGGGGCGGCCCAAGATGCCCTCGACTTTTCGTTCACCCTCTCAAGCAGCACGCAGCCGTCGACGTGGCGTCTGCTCTACACGACTGCCCCAGCCGATCAACTCATCGCGCAAGAGGCACTCGAAACTGCGACGAAGCCCGCGAAACAACGGACTGTGGCGGACGCGGCGTTGCTGCGTCGCGAGTTCCTTGCGTCTTCGGCCGAGGCCAAGCGCCTGACTCGCCAAATCGCGGCCCTCGACGAACAAATCACCGCGCTCAAGAAACAACGTCCGACGGCGTTCGTGATGCAAGAGCGCGCGAAGCCGAAAGACACCTACATTCTCATGCGCGGATCGTACGATAAGCCGGGAGAAACGGTGACGGCCGACGTTCCGAGCGTGCTCCCGCCGCTACCTGCGGACTCGCCGCGCAACCGGCTCGGGCTGGCGCGCTGGCTCGTCGACGGCCGCCATCCACTGACGGCGCGGGTCACGGTCAATCGCCTGTGGCAATCGGTCTTTGGAATCGGCCTAGTCCGTACGAGCGAAGATTTCGGCTCCCAAGGCGAGTTGCCGAGCCATCCGGAATTGCTCGATTGGCTTGCAGGCGAGTTCGTAAAAGGCGGCTGGGACGTGCAGCACCTACTGCGTTTAATTCTCACCAGCTCCACATATCAACAGTCGTCTCGTACGAATGCGCGGTTGCAGGCGGTTGATCCCGATAACCGACTGTTAGCTCGCGGTCCGCGATTCCGGCTGCAGGCCGAGTTTGTGCGCGATCAGGCGCTTGCCGCGGCCGGGTTGCTTTCCGAGCGAATCGGCGGCCGCTCGGTGAAACCGTATCATCCGCCGGGGCTGTACGAATTGGTAACGGCCGGCAGCACGACGAATGTGTACGTCGAAGACAAGGGGGAAGGTCTGCGACGCCGCAGCATGTATAGCTACTGGAAGCGGAGCGTCCCCCAACCGGCGATGTTGGCGTTCGATGCGCCCGGCCGCGAGATTTGCTCGCTTCGCAGGCCGCGCTCAAATACACCGCTGCAGGCTTTGAATCTGATGAACGATCCAACCTACGTCGAGGCTTCGCGACATCTGGCCGCACGCATGCTCGCGGCCGGCGGTGATGCCGACTCGCAGATCGCGTTCGGCTACCGATTGTTGTTGATTCGCGAACCGAGCCCCGCAGAAACAGCCGTGCTCCGCCGCTCGTTCGAGCGGAATCGTAAGGAGTTCGCGAATCGTCCGGAGGCTGCAGTCGGATTACTCAAAGCCGGCGCATCACCGGTCGCCGGCAAGTTCGACCCGGCCGAACTCGCGGCAATGACCGTCGTCGCCGGCACGATGCTCTGCCTCGACGAAACGATTACCAAAGAATAACCGCTTGCCATTCCCACCCTCGCCATTCCCCGCCATGAATCCTATCTCGTTGGCAACGCGTCGATTGTTTTTGAACCGCACCACGGCAAGCGTCGGGGCCGCCGCACTCGCGAGTCTCCTGCGGCGACCGGCGAATGCCGCCCCGCAAGGGCCCGCAACCGGCGGTCGTACGGACCTGCCACATTTCGCTCCCAAAGCCAAACGCATCATTTGGCTCACCCAAGGGGGTGCGCCCTCGCAGTTGGAACTGTTCGATCCCAAGCCGGGACTCAAGAGCCGTTTCGATCAGGACCTGCCCGACTCGGTGAGGAACGGCCAGCGCTTGACCGGCATGACCTCGGGACAAAAGCGATTCCCGATCGTGCCGAGCATCTACTCGTTCCGCAAGCACGGCGAGTGCGGCATGGAATTGAGCGAACTGCTGCCGCACACGGCGAAATTCGCCGATGACCTGTGCCTTATTCGCACGATGCACACCGAAGCGATCAACCATGATCCGGCGATGACGTTGTTGCAGACCGGCCATCAGATTTCGGGCCGACCGTCGTTCGGAGCGTGGATCGCCTACGGCCTCGGTAGCGAGAACATCGATCTGCCGGCGTTCACGGTCCTTATCTCTCGACCGAGCGGGCCGACCAATGCTCAGCCGCTTGCTGAACGGATGTGGGGCAGCGGCTTCCTGCCTGCGAAGTATCAGGGAGTTCGCTTCGGTTCGGGGAAAGATCCCGTGCTGTACCTGTCGAATCCCGAAGGCTTCACGCGCGACGATCGCCGCGCGATGCTCGACGACTTAGCGGCGCTCAACCAACTGAAGTCGGCCGACTATCACGATCCGGAAATTCAAACACGTATGGATCAATTCGAGATGGCCTTTCGCATGCAGGCGAGCGTCCCTGAGTTGGCCGATCTCTCGCAAGAACCCGCGCACGTATTCGAGCGCTACGGCCCGGAGTCGAAAAAGCCGGGAACGTTTGCGGCCAATTGCCTGCTCGCGCGACGCTTGGCCGAGCGCGGCGTCCGCTTCATTCAGCTTTATCATCGTGGTTGGGACCAACACGCAGGCCTGCCGTCCGGAATCAAGAGCCAGTGTTACGACACCGATCAACCGACGGCCGCGCTGCTTGCCGATTTGAAGGAGCGCGGCATGTTGAACGACACACTCGTGGTATGGGGCGGCGAGTTCGGACGCACGGTTTACTCGCAGGGGACGCTCACGCCGACGAACTACGGTCGCGACCATCATCCGCGTTGCTATAGCCTTTGGGTCGCCGGCGGCGGCACGGCGCGGGGAAAGGTAATCGGTGAGACGGACGACTTCAGCTACAACCCGGTCCGTGATCCGGTCCATATTCACGATCTGAACGCGACGCTCTTGCACTTGCTGGGCATCGACCACACGGCGTTCACCTTCCGCCACCAAGGACGCGACTATCGTCTGACCGATGTCCACGGCCGCGTGGTGAACCAAATGCTGGCATGACCACTCGCTTCGTCCTCCGTACTCCGCGGAGGATCGCAGCCTTGCTGTGCGCCAAGACATGTGGGACTTTCGGCGCGAGTTCTCGCCATTTAGGTCGATGTCGTTCTCGACTTGGGAGACCATGGTTGGGGAAGCGGGATCTTCGGAATGGCGTTCGGCGGACAAAAAATCAGTTCACCAGAAACGCGGTTCCTCGTCCTCCCGGAAGGCCGGCTTTAAAAGTCCCAAATGTTGTGACGCGCACAACGGGAGAATCGCAGCTTTGCTGCTGCGATCACCACGAACGAGCGAGGCACGAAGAGTGTATGCCCTGATGCGCGTCACAACATTTGGGACTTTTGTGCGCGAGTTCTCGCCACCCAATCCAAAAAAAAGGGGGGCTGGCCGGAAATACCACCTAGCGATTCTGCTTCAGACCCTTATTGCCGTAACGCGTTGTCCTCATTCAAGAACGGGCATATCGCAGTCACCCATACGTGGGTCGGCGAGAACTCGCGCATAAAAGTCCATAATGTCGTGACACACGGCAGGGATCAGTTCCAGGCTCAAGCCATCTGGGGAATCCCGGATTCAGGGTATTATGCGGGTTCTCTGAGTCTGTGGGACAACCTCTGAACTGAACTTTGCGAACCGGCTTCATCTCCGAAATGCGATCCATATTCCGCATCATCCTGACCTCTGTGTCCCTCGTGCCTCTGTGGCTCACCATCGCTACGGCTGACGAAGCTCCGCGTGTCGTCATGGCGGAAAAGCATCGCGCGCTTTTCAAAGAGCATTGCGTCTCGTGCCACGGGCCGGAAAAGCAAGAGGGCAAATTTCGGGTCGATGATCTGCCCTTCGCGATCCACAACGTCGAGACGGCGGAGAAGTGGCAGAAGGTGCTCAATGCGATGAACTCGGGCGAGATGCCGCCGGAGGATGAGACGCAGCCGGCCAAAGCTGCGAAGGCCGATTTTCTCGATGACCTCGCCCATGCGATGGTCGCGGCCCGTCGAATTCTCTCCGACCAGAACGGGGCGACCACGATGCGGCGACTCAACCGCCGCGAATACCGCAACACCATCCGTGATCTGTTGGGCGTCGAGCTGAATGTGATGGATCTTCCGTCCGATACGAGCACCAGCGGCTTTGACACCGTGGGCGCCAATCTCTTCATGTCGGCCAACCAATTCGAGCAATACTTGGTGCTCGGCCGGCAGGCGATGGACGAAGCGTTCGCCATCCAGGCTCGCACCGGCAGTGTCTTGAAAGTGCGCAACGAGACAGAAAAGTCATCGTTCGAGTTTTTCACGAAACGGACAGCCGAGGCCGAAGCAGCACGAGAGCGATTCACGCGCTGGGCGACAGCCGTGAAAGAGGCGGCAGGCCGGCCCGCGAACCGCGAGACTGTCGCTGCGATCACCAAGGGCGTTCAGAACGATGCCACACTGCGGGCGAACTGGCAAAAAATCACCGGGGCTCCCGCGCCCGAGGATTTCGGGTTCAATCAAGGCAATGGTCCATCGGGGCGCCTGCGTGTCGCCGAGGCAGCGGGTACCGCAACGTTGCTTCCCTACTATAAGAAATACCTAACGCTACCAGGTCTTGAGACAGGTGCTTATCTCACCTTGCTCGCGGATGGCCCCGCGTGGAACTCTTACTTTTGGATCAACGCGCACCCAGGGTGGCCAGCGGGCGATTACCTGATTCGGTGCCGCGCGGCAGCAACCCCACACGCCACGGGCGAGCGGCGGTTTCTGGAACTGGCTGACCATGTGAAGCGCGGTGAGGTGATTAGCACGCACGAGGTTTCTGGCACGCTCGAAAACCCCCAAGTGATCGAAATCCCCATCAAGCTGAGCAAAGGCGGGGATCCTCGCCAGCGAGAGTTTATGCTCCGCGAGCGGGGCGGGGAGACCCGCAAGCGACTCGATGATGCCATCAAGGCCAATGGCGTCGGTCCGGAGTTCGCGTTGTGGGTGGACTGGATCGAGATCGAGCGAGTTCCTTCCCAAGTTGTGCCGCCCGGGATGAAGGCGCTCGCCAGTGTCATCCTCGACGCGAAGGCAAGCCCGCCCGCCCAAGCTGTTGTCAGAGCCGCCATCGAAAGGTTTACGGTGGAAGCCTTCCGGGGCCGCGTCCCGGCGACGAGCTACCTCGATCGCCTGCTCCAACTCTACGAAACCCGCCTCAAAGCCGGTGACAAACACGAGGCCGCCCTCAAGCAGACACTCGCGGTCGTGCTTGCCTCGCCGCCGTTCCTCTACCTTGCCGAGCCGATCGGCAAAACGTCACGCAAGTCGCTCACCGGAAGCGAACTCGCATCACGGCTCTCCTATTTCCTCTGGGGGTCTCCGCCCGACGCCACGCTGCGCGAATTGGGCAGCTCCGGCGAGCTTTTGCGACCGGAGGTGCTACAGGCGCAGACGACACGCCTCCTCGACGATCCTCGGTCGGCGGGTTTTACGAAACCCTTTACACAACAATGGCTGGGACTTGATCGGCTGGATTTCTTTCAATTCAACCGCCAACTGTTTCCGCAATTCGACGCCGCCACCGAACTCTCTGCCCGACAGGAGATGCACGAGACGATCGCCCATGTCGTGCGTCAAAACACTCCGCTCAGCGACCTCTTGAAGGCGGACTACGTCGTCATCAACAGTGTGCTCGCCGACTACTACGGTTTGGAGGGGGTGACAGGCGATGAGTTCCGGAAGGTGCCGGTTCCCAAAGACTCGCCGCGAGGTGGTCTCATCGGCATGGCCGCGATTCTCGCCATGGGCGGCAATGGCGAATACACGAGCCCCGTCGAACGCGGCGTTTGGGTGCTGCGGAAGCTGGTCAACGATCCACCGCCCCCCGCGCCTGCGAACGTCCCCGCAATCGGCCGACTCGCCGAACAGGTCCTTGATACTCGGCAGCGCATCCTGGCGCATCAGGACGAGCCGCAGTGCGCGAGCTGCCACCGCAAAATCGACCCCGTGGGGTTTGGATTGGAGAATTTCAACGCCGTCGGCCAGTGGCGGACCGAGGACGCTTACCAAGTGATGCTGGGTGGCCGACCGGTCAACGGCAAGCGGAAGACTTGGACGATCGACCCATCCGGAGTCCTCTACAAGGGGCCGGAGTTCAAAGATTACTTCGAGCTTCGTGACATCATCGCCACCAAGTCCACTCCGTTCGCGCGAGCTTTCAGTGCCGCCCTGATCGAATACGCCTTGGGCAGACCCTGCGGCTTCAGTGATGAGCCATTGATCGACGAGATGATGAAACGGGCCGGCGGGAAAAAACTTGCGGCCCGCGAGTTCATCCATGCACTCATCGACAGCACGGCTTTCCAGACGAAATGATTCAAACTACGCCAAAATTCACAGGACTAACACCAATATGACAACACACCTATCTCGCCGCCTCTTCCTCCGCTCAACAACTGCAGCCATCGCCCTGCCGACGCTTGAGTCGTTCGGCTTTCGCCGCTTCGCCGCAGCAGCGGAAGCGACCGCCCCGCCTAAGCGGATGGTGTTTCTGGCGTTTGGCTGGGGCGTGACGGCCGAGACTTGGTATCCCGATGCCAAAGAGCCTGGGGCTGGCTACAAGCTACCGGTCGGTCTCCAGCCACTCGCGCGCCACAAACAGGACTTCAGTATCGTCCAGGGGCT
>CAMCTH010000111.1 GCA_945877965.1 Planctomicrobium piriforme
GGCGCGTCGGGCGATCTTACGAGCCGCAAACTCATTCCGGCCCTGTACCAACTGCACCGCAAAAAGCGGCTGCCGCCGAACGTTCGCATCGTCGGGTTCGCGCGGACCGTGTTTTCGCACGACGCTTGGCGAGCGCAACTCACCGAGACGACGAAGAAATTCGCCGGCAAGGATTTTGACGCCGCCCTGTGGGCCGAGTTCGCGGCGAATATCTACTATCACCCAGGCGATCTCGGCAACGACTCGGACTTCGTCGCCCTGAAGACCGAACTGGAAAAGATCGAAGGCGGTAAGCCGACGACGCGAATCTACTATCTCGCGACTTCGCCGCAGTTCTATCTCGAAGCGATCAACCGCCTCGGTTCGTCCGGCTTGTCGAACGAAAAGAACGGCGTCCGCCGCGTCGTGATCGAAAAGCCGTTCGGCACCGATCTCGCCTCGGCCCACCAGTTGAACGACGACGTCCATCGCGTCTTCAAAGAGAAGCAGGTCTACCGCATTGACCACTATCTCGGCAAAGAGACCGTCCAGAACATTTTGGTGCTGCGGTTCGCCAATGCGATCTTCGAGCCGCTCTGGAATCGCAACTTCATCGATCATGTGCAGATCACGGCGGCCGAGGAAGTGAAAGTCGGCCGCCGCGGCGGATACTACGACGAAGCGGGTATTCTCCGCGACATGTTCCAGAACCATTTGCTGCAACTGCTGACGATCACGGCCATGGAGGCCCCGTCGCGATTCGAGGCCGACTTCGTCCGCAACGAAAAAGTCAAAGTCCTGCAGTCGGTTCGCCCCTTCGGTTCCGCCGAGATCGCGCAGAACACGCTTCGCGCTCAGTACGACGGCTACCTGCAAGAGCCGGGCGTCGCGCCCGACAGCAAGACGGCGACGTATGCCGTGGCCAAACTCTTCGTCGACAATTGGCGCTGGCAAGGCGTACCGTTCTATCTCCGCAGCGGCAAGGCGATGAGCTGTCGCACGACGCAGATTGTCATTCAATTTCGCAACCCGCCGCACATGCTGTTCGCGGAAGACAAAGCGAAGCAATGCGATCTCCAAGGCAATCGGCTCGTCATTCACATCCAGCCGGCCGAGGGGATTCAGGTCTTCTTCGAGACGAAAGTCCCTGACGCGGGCATGACCATGCGCGAAACGACGCTCGACTTCCGCTTCGACAGTCAGTTCAAAGCCGCCATGCCCGACGGCTATGAGCGGCTTCTGCTCGACGTGATGACCGGCGACGCGAGCTTGTTTGCTCGTGCCGATGAAGTGGAATCGGCCTGGAGCATCATCGACCCGATCCTGACGGCCTGGCGTACCGAATCGCAACCGCCGCTGCACCGCTACGAGCCGGGCCTCTGGGGCCCGAATGAAGCAATCGATTGGATGAACAACGAGTGCCGCCAATGGCTCGACGTCTGCCCGGTGCTGAAGTAATGAATCACGGAGTCGCGGCGGAGCTTTTCTTCTCCGCTTGCGGCTTTTGCGGCAGATACTCGCGATAGAACTTCGCGATTGCGGCGGCGGTTCGCTTCGCCGTGTCGTCAAGCTTTTCCGTTTGACGATACGTTCCGCCGTACTCGAATTGCACGGCATCAATGCCGATCGGCTTGTGGCTGCCGTACGATTGCACCGTGTAGCCGCCGTTGAAGCGCGGCAAATTGAACTCCGTCGCATCGATCGCCGGCATCGTCTTCAAGCCGGCCGAGCGCAAGAATCCGACGACGCCGTTGCGGCCGACGAGCGACTCATCGCCGAATCGCTGTCGTAGCAGCTTCACCGTCTCGCCGCCGACCGTGCCGACCAACACCTCGTCGGGATAGGCGTTCTGGCCATGGACATCGATGAACAGCCCCGCCCCAAACTGGTTCTGCACCTCGCGGCAATACTCAGTCAGCGTCCCGTGATACTCGTCGTAGTAAAACTTTGCGGCGGGCACTTCGTACGCATGCTCGGCCGATCGATTCGCGTCGAGATGCCGACGGCGAAACCGCGCGAACGTGAAGTACGGCTTGCCTCCGAGTTCCTTTTCAACCGCGTCGGCAATCTTGTGCGCCAACTCCAGCGTGTTGCCGTCGATGCCGGTCACGAACCGTTCGGCGTCGATGTTCTTGCGATGCGGCACGCCCGGCGCGTCGATCGTCCCGCCGTGCGGGGCCGACATCACGATCGGCAACGTCCCGCGCTGCACGTCGATCAACAGATCGCTCGGCTCCGCGGCGGCAATCGTCGTCGATGTCGCCGCCCACACGAACAGAACGACGCAACCGTAGCAGGCATCGCGGAGAATCGCTTTCATACGCTCATTCTCGTCCTGGTGGAAAGGGGGCAGCGGGGCTATCTTATCCTGCCCGTCGCGCAAGAACCAAATCCTCGGCCCGATTCATGACCTCGCTCTCCGGCATTTTGAACCTCGCGAAGCCGCCCGGCATGACGTCCCGTCGGGCCCTCGACGTCGTCGGTCGGCTCATCCGCCCGAACCGCGCGGGTCATGCCGGCACGCTCGATCCGCTCGCCACCGGGGTGCTCGTCATCTGCATCGGCCAAGCGACGCGGCTGATCGAATACGTGCAACAGATGCCGAAAACGTACGAAGCGACGTTCCTGCTCGGCCGCACGAGCGATACCGAAGACGTCGAAGGGACCGTCGTCGAACTGATCGATCCGCCCGTGCCGACGCGAGAACAAATCGATCGGGCCGCGGCCGCGCTCGTCGGCGACATCATGCAGCGCCCCCCCGCGTTTTCCGCGTTGAAAGTGCAAGGCCGCCGCGCCTACGACCTAGCCCGGGCCGGCGAGCAGGTCGATCTCGCCCCGCGCCCGATCCAGGTCTACGGCATCGACGTGCTCGCCTACGACTATCCAACGTTGCAAGTTCGCATTGATTGCGGCTCGGGGACCTATGTCCGTTCGCTCGGTCGTGATCTCGCCGAGTCGCTCGGCAACGGCGCGGTGATGTCGGCCCTGTCACGCACGGCGATCGGTCCGTTCACACTTGCCGACGCCTGCGACCCCGACACGTTGAGAAGTGCCGACGACGTGACGGACCGGATGTTCCCGCCGGTCAAGGCCGTGGCAGGCAAGCCGACGATCACGATCGACGAGACGGAGCTTCGCACGCTTCGCTTCGGCCAAGCGATCGTCCGCCGCGACGCCCCGCCCGACGACGAGATCGTCGCTCTCGATACGACCGGCAAACTCGTTTCGTTGCTCAAACGGATCGGGCCCGAGCTCTGGACGCCGTCGCGCAACTTTGACTAACCGGCAGACGCGTCGTCGTGCTGCATCAGTCGCACCCGACAAGGCGGTTCTTCCGCTTGCATGCATCGTGCCCATCCTGCGTCGGGGGTAAGCCGCAGCGTCGCCGACTCGCAAACTGCGGAACGGTTTCCTCCTCGGTCGATACCAAAAGATGAACGGACAGTGTTCGGGCAAGGACGCGCCCTGGAACCCTGCTCGCCCAACGTGGGCGAGAGACCTTGGTGAGGCCGCTTCTTAGGCGGAAGCGGCGAACGTCATGCTCGAAGAACGGAGCGTAAAGCTCGATCTCTTCGCCCTCGTATTGGCGGCGCTCTGCGTCTTCTTGGCGCTGACGCTCGGCACGTACGATCCGGGCGATCCCCCGTCGTCGCTCGTTTATCCTCCCGCCGCGCATCCGGCCAATGCCTGCGGCCGCATGGGGGCTTACGCCGCTCACGGTCTGCTAACCGCACTGGGAATCGGCGCGTATTATCTCACCGCCTCGCTCGGCGTGCTGGCCGGCGTGTTGCTGCAAGGTCGACAGATCGAGCAACGCTGGGTCCGCACCGTCGGCTGGACGATGTCGCTCATCGGCTTCGCTTCCCTGGCACAGTTGTTAGTGCCGCACTGGTCTCCGGGACCTGCAATCGGCGCCGGCGGATACCTCGGTGCGATCGGCCGGGCGTGGCTTGAAAGTCATTTCGCCCTCAGCGGCTCGGTCATCTTGCTGCTCAGCGTCGTCGCCGGTGGTCTGCTGCTTTGCACCGATTACGTGTTGCTCACGTTGTCGGCCGCGTTGCTCGGCAAGCCGGTGAAGCAAGTCGGCCGCGGCCTCGCTAAGGGGGCTGAGACGCTCGCGGCCCGACGTCGTGCACAGCGCACTTCCGACATCGAGCCGTTCCGCGTCGATCCGATGGAGCCCCCGATCCGCATCGGCGGCAAGACCAAGTCCGAGATCGTCGCTGATAACGCGAGCGAAGTGGAAGACGAAGAGGCCGAGGACGAAGTTATCGTCGAAATCGAGGACGATGCCGGAGCGGAAGAAGTCGAGATCACTCCGGTCGAGGTCGTTGCATCCGTCGCTCCCGCCGCTGCCGCGCCCGCCGAACCGTCGGGCCCCCGGATCAAAACGAAGGTCACGAAGAAGAACGATCGCGAAGCGATGATGGCGGCGCTCGACAAGGCGGCCGGTCAGATCGAAGAGCAGCCCGACTTCGAGTTGCCGCCGATCGATCTGCTCGTCAAAGGGACGACCGTCAATACGGACGAGCAGGAAAAAGACGTCCGCAAGAAGGCCAAGATTCTGGAGAAGACGTTTGCCAACTTCGGCTTCAACGTCAAAGTGGTCGAGATCGAAACGGGCCCGGTCATTGCGCAATTCGAAGTCGAACTCGAAGCCGGCTTGCGACTCGCCAAGATCACCAGCCTGGCCGACGACATCGCGATTGCGCTACGCGTACCGAGCGTCCGCATCGTCGCGCCGATCCCCGGCAAGAACACGGTCGGCATCGAAGTGCCGAACGCCGAGCGGCAGATCGTGCACATGCGCGAGGTGATCGAAGAGGCCAACGGTAAGGCGCAGAAGATGAAGATCCCGATCTATCTCGGGAAGGACGTCGCCGGCAATCCGATGGTCGCCGACCTCGCGAGCTTGCCGCACTTGCTGATCGCCGGTCGCACCGGTACGGGCAAGTCGGTCTGTTTGAACACGCTGATCATGAGCATGCTCATGACGCGCCGGCCCGACGAACTCCGAATGCTGCTGATCGACCCCAAGATGGTTGAGCTGAGCTGCTACAAGACGCTGCCGCATCTGATGCACCCGGTCGTGACCGACATGAAAAAGGCCGAGGCGATTCTGGCCTGGGCCGTCGAGAAGATGGAAGAGCGGTACTCGTTGCTGGCTCGCGCCGGCGTGCGGCACATCTCGGCCTACAATCAGCTCGGCGAAGAAGAGTTGATGGAGCGTCTGCAGCCGGCGGATGAAGAAGAGAAGAAGCACATTCCGCAGTCGCTGCCGTACATCGTCATCGTTGCCGACGAAATGGCCGACTTGATGATGACTTCGGCCAAAGAGGTCGAGACCCACATCATTCGCTTGGCGCAAAAAAGCCGCGCGGTCGGTATCCACTTGGTCCTCGCGACGCAAAAGCCGACGGTCGACGTCATCACCGGCCTGATCAAATCTAACTTGCCCGCACGCATCGCGTTCCAAGTGGCGAGCCGGACCGACAGCCGCGTCGTACTCGACGAAATGGGGGCCGACAAACTGCTGGGCAACGGCGACATGCTGTTCCTCTGGCCGGGCACGAGTACGCTCATTCGCGGGCAAGGGACCTATGTGAGCGACGACGAGATCAATGCCGTCGTCGAATTCGTCGGCACGAACGAGCAGCAGTTCGTGAAGGAATTGGTCGCGCTGAAACCGGCAGGCGTCGAAGGTGATAAGCCCGCCGACCACTGGAAGAGCCGCGACGAACTGTACGAGGCGGCCATCGATTGCATCGTCCGCGAAGGGCGCGGCAGCGTGTCGTTGCTGCAGCGCGCGCTCGGCGTCGGCTACGGTCGCGGCGCTCGGTTGATCGATTTTATGGCCGAGGACGGCATCGTCGGGCCGTACAACGGCTCGCAGGCGCGGGAAGTACTGGTGACCGTCGAGCAGTGGGAAGATATGGCCGGCTACACCAAGAACGGCACCGGTACGGGCGGATCGGCCGCTTCGGCCCCGCCGACCGCCATTAAATCGCGCAGCAACAAGGTGAAGCCACAGCCGGTCGAAGAGGACCTGGAGCATGTCGATGCAGAGGAAGACGCACTCGACGACGAAGCGACGGACGAAGTCGAGGATTGGGAAGGCGAAGAGGAAGAAGACTCCGACGAAGACGACGGGCCTTCGTACCGCACGGCATAAAGAATCGTCATAGTCGCTACATTCGGCAATGTGTCCAGGGCGTCTTCGACGAGTAGATCGTATCGATCGCAGCAAGCGGCTCACCGCAAGCTAGGTTTCCGGTATCTACCGGTCACCCTCTGCGTTGAACTCGCCTCGTTTGTTGGGCGTAGCTCGACGGCACGACCGGCCAACCGCCCCTTCCGCCGGCGCCGACGATGCAATTCGAACTGATTACTGCAGACGATTCGTTCGTCGCCCTGCGCGAAGAATGGAACCGCCTTGCCGGCGACGATCCGCTCGCGAGTTGGGAATGGCGTTACGCTTGGTGGCAAGTGTACGGTCATCGCCGTGCGTTGGCCGTCGGCGTCGTACGTCGCGACGACCAGATCCTCGGCATAGCGCCGTGCTACTCGGACCACGGCCCCATCCAGGGACAAAAGCTCTGCTGGCTCGGCTCGGGCAAAGTCTGCACCGACTATCAACGCTTTCTCATCGATCCGCGACTCACGCCGACGCAGCAAGCGATCGTCATCGAACAACTGGTCGATGCGCTGAGCGGCAAGGTGGCTCGTCGTGCTCAACAAGATCTTTGGGATCTCGACGGCGTCCTGCCTGAAAGTCCTGCCACGCTGTCGCTCATCGAATCGCTCCGTCGGCGCGGGTTCATGATCCATGCCGAGTCGGTCGAATCGAGTTGGATCGTCGATTTGCCGCGAGATTGGGAGACGTTCGTCGCCGGTGCGAAACGAGCGATTCGTCGCAAAATCAACAAGGCACAACGCCGCGCCGCTTCGACCGACGTGCAGTATTTCACGGCGACGACGCCCGCCGAGGTCGCAGCGTTCTGGCCTGAGTTTGTGCGACTGCACGAAGCTCGCTTTAGCATCAAAGTGAGCGACGGCGGTTGCTTTGCCGACCCGCAGTTCGCCGCGTTTCTGCCCGTCGCCGTGCAAAGACTGAGTGAACGAGGGGCAATTCGACTCCACTGGTGCGAAGTCGGAGGCCGAGCCATCTCAACGCAGTTGTATCTGCTCGGCGGACGGACGGCGTCGATGTATCAGTCGGGCTTCGATCCCAAGTTCGCGTCGCTCGAACCGGGGCACTTACTCTACTCACGCGTCTTCCGCGACTTGATCGAGGCCGGCTACACGCGGCTCGATTTCCTTCGCGGCAACGAATCGTACAAAGCCGACTGGAACGCCGTTTCCGTCCCGCTCTCGCGATTGTATTGCGTCCCGCCGCGACGAACCTCGCAACTGCGGCACCAGACCTACCAATTCGCACGCTCGCTGAAGCGGGCAGCAAAGCAAAAGTTCGGGCGTCGCGAAAGCGATGCCGCGTCATTAGCGGGCGACGCGGAATCAGAATCGTCGGTAAACTCATGACGTCGGCCCTCTCTCAAGAACTGCCAGTAACGGCAAAGATAACCGCTCCGTCGAAAGTCGCGCCGCCGCGACAGGACGAAGTCGATCTGCCGTTATTCGAGTTCACGGCCCGGATCGTCACCGACGTCGACGAACTCGCGGCCCTCGAACTCGCCTGGCAACGCTTAGCCCAAACGGCGATCGAGCCCAACTCGTTCTACGAGTCGTGGTGTTTGTTACCGGCGCTGCAGCATTTGGCCGCCGACGAGCGCCCCGAAGTGCTCGTCATCGAAGCGCCGAAGCGGGTCTTTCCCGCGGGACCCAAGGTGCTGTGCGGTCTACTTCCCATCATTCGCCGTAGCTCCTTCTACGGACTTCCCATGAAGTGCTGGGAGTTGTGGCGACACCAGCATTGCTTCCTCGGCACGCCGCTCGTTCGACGCGATTGTGCGCGCGAAGTGCTCGACTTTTTCTTCCAACAAGCGGCCGCGGGCGGGGCGAAACTCGTTCACCTGTCGCAGACGGCCGGCGACGGCCCTCTGCACCGTTTGCTGGTCGAATCGAATGCCGCCGCAAGGCGGACCGTGTTCGTCAAAGACTTGCAAACCCGGGCCGAATTCCGTCGCGCCGTCGATGCCGAGACATTCTTAAAAGCAGGCCTCTCTCGCAAGAAGCGGCAAGGAATCCAACGAACCGAGCGACGCCTGGCGGAGACCGGGACGCTGACGACCCGCTGGTTCGCCCCCGGCGACGATCCGCTCGCCTGGGCCGACTCTTTCTTGCAACTTGAAGCGGCCGGCTGGAAAGGTCAGCAGCAGACAGCTCTCGGCTCGAACGTCGGCGACGCCGGCTTCTTCCGCGAGTTGATTCGTCGCGGTGCAGCAAGCGACAAGCTCTTGCTCGGCCGTCTTGACTTCGACGGCCGCCCGATTGCGATGATCTGCAACCTGATGACCGACGGCGGCGGCTACAGCTTCAAGATTGCGCATGACGAGACCTTGGCCGAGTTCTCGCCCGGACTGCTCATTGAGTTGGCCCTGATCCGCGAGTTGCACGCTCGCGGCATCGACTGGGTCGACTCCTGCGCCGCCTCCGACCATCCGATGATCAACCATCTTTGGCCCGATCGTGCCGTGCGGCAGTCGCTGGTCGTTTCGACCGGCGCTCGCGGCGGCGACTTCGCGGCGGCCGTCATGCCGTTGCTGCGCTGGCTCAAAGACCGCCTGACAAAACGATCGCCGCAAACCAACACTCCGAAAACCATCCGTCCCGTTGAGAAGGAATAGATATATGGCCGGTACCCTAACGACGGCTCGCGGCAACCTGCTGCACGACCTCAACCAACCGACGTTCGACGCCAAGTTCAATCGCCGCCCGTTCACGATCGGCCATCATCTGGCCGACCATCCGCTTTTCGCCTTGCCTCGATTGATCGAACTGTCGCAAGCGTTGCCGGAAGGTCGCGTCGAGTACAACTCCGGTAAGCTGCCGGTCTCGCAAGACCCGCACGCCACGCCACGCAACGGGCTGTCGATCGCCGACACCATTCAGCGGATCGAAGAATGCAATTCGTGGATGGTGCTCAAGAACGTCGAACTCGACGAAGAGTATTCCGACTTGCTAAACAGCTGTCTCGCCGAGGTGCGGCAACTCTCCGATCACGTCTCGCCGGGGATGAAGCATCGCGCGGGCTTCATCTTCATCTCGTCGCCCGGTTCGGTGACGCCGTATCACATCGATCCGGAAAACAACTTCCTGTTGCAGATCCGCGGCAACAAGATTGTGCACATGTTCCCGCAAGACGACCGCGAGATCCTAACCGAAGCCAACCTCGAAGGCTTCTTCTGCGGCGGGCATCGCAACCTGCCGTACGAAACGTGGTACGACCAACGAAGCGAGCAGTTCGTGCTGAACCCCGGCAACGGCCTGCACTTCCCGGTCGCGGCACCGCACTGGGTGCAGAACGGCACCGAGGTCTCGATTTCGTTCAGCATCACGTTCCAAACCAAAGACTCTTCGGACCGCAAATCGCTGCATCGCTTGAACCGGCAAATGCGAAAATGGGGTCTGACGCCGAGCAATGTCGGGGCGTCGCCGTGGCGCGACCGGCTCAAACTGGGCATGGTCAACGGCATCCGCGGCCTCAAGCGAGCCGTCGGCGTCAAAGAGGGTAAATAGCGGCGATTCCGGGCCGATCGGTCGTTTGACACCCCGAACCGGCCCGCTTATCGTAATGTCATCACGTTCATGGTGCTGAAAATGTTCCGCCTGCCGATCACTCTCGATGCTCGCAACTTGACGACCGCACGCAACGTGCCGGTTGGGCAAGCTCGCGTCGTTCCGGTTGAGATCGTCGGCATCGATGTCCGAATTATTATCGGGAGCGGAACGACTCGGCCCTAGGGAACGCGAACAACGCGAATCAACCAGAACCCTGAGGCCGAAAGCCTCGGGGTTTTTTTGTTACTGGGTTCGAGGTTCAGGGTTCACGGTTAGGGGTTACACCCAATCAACCCGACAATCTCAACCCTGAACCTCGAACTCTTAACTCTGAACTACGAACCATGCGACGCATCGAAATCTACGACACGACGCTCCGCGACGGCAGCCAAGGCGAAGGCGTTAGCTTCTCGCTGCAGGACAAGATCCTCGTTGCGCAACGGTTGGCCGAGTTGGGCTTCGACTACGTCGAGGGGGGCTATCCTCTTTCGAACGAGAAGGATGCCCAGTTCTTTCAAAAGATTCGCGAGCATTCGTTCCCGCACACACGGGTGTCGGCCTTCGGCATGACGCGCCGCAAGGGCGTTGCGCCGGCCGAGGATCCCGGGATGCAGGCCCTGATCGCATCCGGTGCTCCCGCGGTGACGATCGTCGGCAAGACCTCCGATTTCCATGTGACCGAAGTGCTCCGCGTGTCGCTGGAAGAAAACCTGGCAATGATTCGCGAGACCGTGGCG
>CAMCTH010000112.1 GCA_945877965.1 Planctomicrobium piriforme
GGAAGTCGGTCGAAGAAGTCCGGCGTCGTCCGCCTTCCCCCTTCCGCCTTCCCCCTTAATGTTCGACTCTGCCTTCTACCAAACTTACGACCCGGTCGGCTTGTTCGGCAATGCCTAGGTCATGGGTCACCATGACGACGGTCAACTTCTCACGGTCGCTCAGAGTCCGCAAGAGGGTCAGAATCTCTTGGCCCGTGCGGCGATCGAGATTTCCGGTCGGCTCGTCGGCCAGCAGCACCTCGGGTTTCGTAATCAAAGCGCGGGCGATGGCGGCCCGCTGCATCTCGCCCCCCGACATTTCGCGCGGCTTATGGTGCAAACGATGCCCCAGGCCCACCGTCTCCAACAGACGCTCGGCCTCGGCCCGATGTTCGCGCCGGTTTCGCCAATATTTCAGCACGCCGTCGGAAATCATCTTCGGCGAGAGCACGTTTTCCAGGGCCGTCAGCTCCGGCAGCAGGTGATAGAACTGAAAAATGAAGCCGAACTTTGTGTTCCGCAGCACGTCGCATTTGCGGGCCGGGAGGTTGTCGATCCGGCCGCCGTCGTACAGCACCTCGCCCTCGTCGGGCCGATCGAGCGTGCCGAGCAAGTGCAGCAACGTGCTCTTGCCCGAGCCGCTGGAACCGATGATCGCCAGGAACTCGCCACGCTTCACTTGCAAGTCGACGCCGCGCAGCACCGGGATCGAGATCGACGCCTTGGCGTAGCTCTTGTGCAGGTTCGTGGCGGCCAAACGAATTTCGCTCGCCGCTGGCGCAGGGGCGTTGCGATCGGCGCGGCCGACGACACTGAGTCGCGGTGCGGTGCGGGGGGCTTCGTCGGACGTAACATGAGCACGGGCGGCATTAGTCATAGCGAAGCGCCTCCACCGGATGTAAACGAGCGGCACGTAGGGCCGGCACGATGCTGGCCGCCACGGCAATGCCCAACGCGCCGAGCACGATCCACGCGACCGTCCACGGCTCGACGATCGTCGGAATTTTGTAGAAGTAATAGATGTTCGGATCGAACACCTTGTGGCCCGTCAGCTTGCTCAGTCCGTCGGCGATGCCGTTGATGTTGTTGACCAACAGCATGCCCAGCAAGAATCCGCCGCCGGCACCGACCGCGCCGAGCGACAGTCCGTAGCCGAGGAAGATTCCCATGACGCCGCGCGACGACGCGCCGAGCGACTTCAACACGCCGATGTCCTTCGTCTTCTCGACGACGATCATGAAGAAGATCGCCAAGATGCCGAAGCCCGCGACGGCCACGATCAGGAACAGCAGTACGTTCAGAATGGCCGTCTCCATTTGCACCGCCGCCAGCAGCGGGCCTTGCTTATCGCGCCAGGTGCTAATGCGATAGAGCTCGGGATGAAACAGACCGCGAAGTTGATCGCGAACCGCCTCGCCGTCGGCTTCGTCCTTGAGCTTGATCTGAATCGACGTCACGCGGCCGATGCCGGTCTGCGGATCAATCATGCCGCGGAGTTTCTGCAGCTTCTCCATCGGCACGAAGACGAATTGCGAATCGTACTCGCTCATTTTGCATTCATAGAAATCGACGATCGTGAACAGGTCGTCGATCGGCCGCGGCGGCGTGCCCGAGGTCGGAAAGGTGAGGCGTACGTCGTCCCCCGGCAGGCACAAGAACCGCTCGTTGCCGCTGCGGTCTTGATACGCCGACAGGCCGATGCCGAGCACCAAGCCGGTGTGCGTTTCCTTCGCCGGATCGAAGCGGTTCTGCGTCGTCGGAAAAGGATTTTTGCCGTCGGCTCCCGGCGCGAACGGGTCGCTCACCGCTGCGGGCTTCGTGCCTTGCGGTTGCGGGGCGGACTGCATCTTGAACGGGTCGGGCTCTTCTTCCTGTTGCGGTAGGGCCTTCTTCAACTCGGCTTGAAACGCACGATGCGTCCAACCGGCGTCGGCCAACCCCTTGTGGGTCGTCGTATCAAAGCCGTCGCGGCGAAGATCGAAGCTCAGTTCCTTGCGATTCTCGGGATGCTGCAAGAACTGGCCGAAGTCGCCGGCGGTCCCTTGAGTCTTGGCATCGATGCCGATCAGCTGCACCGGCTGCGTCACCCACTGCCGCTGCACTTTGTACGAGAGCATGGCCGGCACGACGACGGTCGGCGTCATCCCGGCGATCTTGTCGCCGGCCGCCTTGCGGATCTCGTTCATGTGCCACTCGGGGTCCATGAACCCTTCGAGCGTGTTGGCCTCGAACGTAATGTCGGAGAGGACGCTATGAATCCGGTCCTGCATCTCGACCGAAAAGCCCTTCATCACGCCGTTCACGACGATCATCGTCGCCACGCCGAGCATGACGCTAATGATCGACGCCAGCGCAATGTAGCGCGTGAACAGGTATTTTCTGCAGAGCAGGATTACGTACATGAGGAACTCTTCCTTGAGTTGCCAGTGGTCAGTTGCCGGTTGCCGGTCCTTGGCAACTCTTACTCCGCTTCGTGTCTTAGCAGTGGGAACAGAATCACTTCCCGAATCGTTGAGGCATTCGTCAGCAGCATCACCAGTCGGTCGATGCCGATGCCGAGTCCGCCGGCCGGCGGCATGCCGTGGCGTAGGGCGCGCACGAAGTCGGTGTCCATTTTGGCCATCGAGTCTTCTTCGTTTTGGCCTTCCAGCTGCGTGCTAAAGAGCTTCTCTTGCAGGTCGGGGTCGTTCAGTTCGGTGTAGGCGTTGGCCAGTTCCATGCCGTGGATGAACAGCTCGAATCGCTCGGCAATCTCCGGCTTGTCGCGCTTCCGCTTCGTCAACGGGCAGATGCTCGCCGGATAGTCGGTCACGAAGATCGGGCCGACCAGTGCGTCTTCGACCTTCTCTTCGAAGACCTCGCTCTTTACAACGTCGGGATGTTTGCCGGCCGTGTCGAAGCCGATCTCTTCCGCTAATTTCTTGATCGCCCCGTGGTCTTGCGGGTCGAGGCCCGTGTGCTTCGCAAAGAGTTCATCGTACGTCGCCCGTTGGAACGGCGGCGTGAAGTCGATCGTCTTGTCGTTCCACGGCAGCACGAACCCTTGGCCGGTCGCCTTGATCGCCTCGGTGATGAGCCGCTCGGTCAGGTCCATCATCGAGCCGTAATCGCCGTACGCCTGATAGACCTCGAGCATCGTGAACTCGGGGTTATGCCGCGGGCTCACCCCTTCGTTGCGATAGACGCGGCCGAGTTCATAGACTCGCTCGATGCCGCCGACCAGCAGTCGCTTGAGATGCAGTTCGAGCGCGATCCGCATCACCAGCGGCATGTCGAGCGTGTTGTGATGCGTCTTGAACGGCCGAGCTGCCGCACCGCCGGCGATCGTGTGCAACGTCGGGCCTTCGATCTCGACGAACCCTTGGCTCCCGAGCGTGCTGCGGATCGACTGCACGATCTTCGTGCGGTTCAAAAACCGTTCGAGCACGCCGTCGGTGTGAATCAGGTCGAGGTAACGCATGCGATGTCGCAACTCGACATCGCCGAGGCCGTGGTGCTTGTCGGGATGCGGCACGACCGACTTAGTGAGAAACGTCAGCTTCTCGGCGAAGATCGTGAGCTCGCCGGTGTTCGTCTTCTTGAACTCGCCGTCGATACCGATGATGTCGCCGAGGTCCAATTGTTCGGCAATCGCCCAACCTTCATCGCCGACCTGCTTCTTGCCCAAGAAGATTTGGATCGTGCCCGACCAGTCTTTGATGTTGAGGAAGATCAGCTTACCGGTGTTCCGCAGCAGCACGATCCGGCCGGCCGCGCGAACTTTCGGGCCGTGCAAGATCGGACCCTTGCCGCCGGGCGGCGGTTCTTCGCTGGTGATCTCTCCTTCGCGAGCGCGGATCGAACCGATCGAAGCATGGTCGTCGAAGCGATGCCCCCAGGGGTCGACGCCCAACTTCTCAAGCTGCGCGAGCTTCTCGCGCCGAGCGGCTTCGTGGATGCCGGGTGTATTGGAGGCGTCGGTCGACATAGTTAGGAGGGTGCGGCGCGCAACGGGGTCGAGAAGCGATAAGTCCAAAGAGGGACGTATTTTAGGGAAGTTGGCCAAGGGGTCAACGTCAGCAGACGCCGCACCCTGCCAGCACGGTCAAAGCCTGCCTCTCATGCGACTTACGACGAGTCGTCTCGCGAAGCCGTCAGCGGACACTCGCGACCTGCGCTATTAATACGACGGCAACTCGCTGAGCGTCGCCCGCACGGCGGCGGCTTGGGGTGAGGCCGGCGGGACGAGTTCGAGCGCCGCTTTCAACCGCGTCGCCGCTTCCGCATTCTTGCCGACGGCGGCCAGTGCGAGGCCGAGCGTTTGCAACGTCCCGAAGTCGTCGGGCTTCTGCCGCAACGTCTCCTCGGCCGCGACGATCGCCGGGACGAAGTTGCCGTTGCGCAAGTACGCCGTTGCCAACTCGTAGCGTGCCGCTAGAAGATCCGGCTTCAAGGCGATGGCTTGTTCGAGTTGCGCGATCGCATCTTGGTAACGCTCGGCCTTGAGCAGGGCACGGCCGTAACGAAAATGCGCATCGGCCGAGTCGCTGAGTTCGAGCGCCTCGCGAAAAGCCCGCTCGCCGTCGGCCGGGCGTCCTTGCTCGAAGAACAATTCGGCCAGCAGCAGTGGCGCTTCTTGCCGTTTCGGATCAGCGTCGATGGCGCGGCGATAGTACGGCTCCGCCTCCGCCGCTCGCGCGCGTTTTAGCAGCGATTGTCCGAGACCGCACAAAGCTTCGTAGTGCTTCGCGTCGGCGCCGAGCACTTGCAGGTAAGTCGCGATCGCTTCGTCGTAACGCTCCGCTTCGAAATACGACAGCCCGATGTAGTAGCGTGCGAGCAAGAAGTCGTAACGAATCCGCAGGACCTCTTGGTAATGCTCGATCGCGAAATCGAAACGCCGCGCTTTGCGATCGAGGTTACCAAGATGCAGATGGGCCATGTAACTGCGCGGGTTCACCTTCAGGCCTTGGCCGTACACGGTCGGATCGTCGCGCCACAGTTCCGTCTGACGAAAGGTGATCGGAGCCGCCAAGCCGAGCAACAGCGCAACGAAAATGAACGCCCCTTCGCCGCGACGCTGACTTGCGATCCATGCGGCCAGCGTGAGACCGAGCCCGATGAGCGGCACATAGACGTAGCGATCGGCGACGGTCGAAATCGATTGAAACAAAAACGGCACGATGCCGCTCACCGGCGCGAGGGCGACGAGAAAGATCAGATAACCGCCCAGCAGCACGCGCCGTCGACGACGATCGAACGCCAACGCCAGGGCGACCGCCGTCGGCACGATCCACATCGCATAAAACCACGGCGACTGGGCCGCCTTCGCCGGGGTTCGACCATAATCGAACGACGTCTCGCCGGGCCACACGAGCTTGCGAAGATAGAACGCATACGCATCGCCGGCGACGAACGGTCGCACGCTGAGCGCAGGAACCGACGGGGCATGAACCAGCTCGGTCTTCTGATAGAACTTCGTCAGCCCCATGATCCCCGCCGCCATCACCAACCACAGCGCGAGTCGCCGGAGCGAATCGCGCCACGGTTGCCGGAGCAGCAGGACGTCGATCACGCCGACGACCAACGGCCAAGCCGTCGCCGACGGTTTCGAGAGCAGCGCCAGCGCGAAATAAATCGTCGCCCAAACGTAATCGCGCCGTCGCCGAATCGCAGGCGCGAACGGTCGCTCGACGAAGATCCCGAGTTGCGGATCGACGCCGATGTAATCCAAGTAACGATGCAGCGCAAGCAGCGAAAACAGCGTCGCCAGAGTCCCGCGCGTCTCACTCACCCAGCAGACCGCTTCTCCTTGCAACGGATGAATCGCGAAGAGCAAGGCTCCCAAAAACGCGGCCGGCGCATGCCGGACGAGTCGCAGAAACAAACGATACACCAACAGCGTGCAGCCGAGATGCAACAACAAATTGCCGACGTGAAACACGGCCGGATTCAGTCGCACGCTCGGATCGTTCGTGCCAATCAGCTCCGCCAGCCACACCTCAGCCCCGAAGAACCAATAGCTGACCGGAATGTAGAGAAAGATGTACGAGTAACCCCAGAAGTGAAACAGATTGCCCCACGACAGCGGTTGGTAATACTCGTTGTCGGTGATGTGCAGATCGTCGTCCCAAGTGAGCAACTCAAACCCAACGACGCGATGAAACACCGCGACGGTCAGCAACAACAACAGCGCACCGAGGGCCCACGTCAAACGACGATCCAGGGCCCCAACTTGCGCCGGCGCAACTTCCGCAGTCGCTTTGGAATCCGCTTGGCTCATCCGCCGTCGCTCGCAGGAGAAACCGTTTGCATTCCGAGCGCACGCCGCAACAGATTGTGCGTGATCCGCTCAATGCGCGCGTCGGGGCCGTGGGGGCGTGAGCCGTGCGACCACGGCAGCATGTGCCCCGGCGGCGACGACAACCCTTGCGACCACCAAATCGTCGAGGCGTTGAACACAAAATTCCCTTTCGGACCGGGATAGATCGTCGACGTCCAGCGGGCTTGCAGTCCCTTGGCGTTGCGGACGTTCCCTTCGCCGACGACTTCTAAGCCTGCGATCTCGGCCGGATCGCCGTGGAACTCCCAGCCGACGAGCCCCGGCACCCGCTCGCCGCGCCGCATACCGGTCCCTTCAAAGATCCAATGCTCCGGCTTCGTGCAGATCCAATCGGCCCCGCCGTTCGCCGGAACGATCGACCGCGCGCCGATCAACAGCCCTTCGTCCGGCCCCGGTTCGGGGAACGGGCCCATCGTGTGTCCATAGACTTCGATCTCGCGCTCCGAGAGCGCTCCGAACGGCGTTTTGCGCCAGATTGTCCGGTTCGCTTGGCCCGCGGCGTTCGGCTCGAACGGCGAGACCATGTAGGCCGTGTTCGCCGAGAGGAACAAAAGATTCACGCCGGCGTCGACCGCCCCTTTGAGCGCATCGTATTGCCGCACATCCCAATACTCATCGTGGCCGACGCTCAAGAACGCCTTCGCTCGGCGCGGCTCGGCGGGGTCAAGCAAGTCGACATTCGCGCAGTAGCTCACGTCGTAACCGTGCTGCTCTAGCCAATAGCAGAGCGGAAACTCCCAGAGCAAAAACTCGCCCGACCCGACCGACTGCGGCGACTCAAAAATCTGCGCGTACTTGCCGTACGGTCGATCGAACGAGACCGCGACGTTCGCGGCATGCGCGCCGCGCGGATCGGTGTAGAGCGAATAATCGTCGGGCCAACGGTTGTAGGCTTGCCAGGTGTTGTCGCTCACTTGAAACAACACGTCGCACGGCCGCTTGTCGCGCACCACGAAGACGACGTAGCTCTGCGTGTAGCCGGTCCCGTCGTCGTCGGTCAATGTCGAGAGTCGCCCAAGATAGACGCCGCTCCGCCAGTCGTCGGGAATCGTCAACGACGTGCTCGTCGTCCAACGACATTCGCGCAACCGCTGCGGGCCGATCTCGGGGTCGGGCTGCGTCGTGCCGCGCAACGGACCGATCGTCGTGAGCTTGCGCGCGCCGGCGCCGCCGTAGTAGCCCAGCCGAAATATTTCGAGCTGAAAATCGACCGGCGGATTCGTGCTGACTTTGAACTCGATCGTCTCGCCGGCCGACACGCTTTGTCGCGAGCAGTAGCCTTCGATCAGCGGGGAGCGGAACCCGCCGGTCTTATCGAGCCGCACGCGCGTCAGTTGCCAATCACGTTCGCCGGGCAGCGCGTTCTCGGCGACGATGACGTTCGCCGGCGCAGCACGTTCCATCTCCTTCGCGCCGGCCGAATTCATCCCCGCCGCGACGGCCGGCGTCGCCAGCGAAGCGGCCAGTGCGCTCTTCAGCACCTCGCGACGCGAGGCGTTCGGCAGATCGTCGTTCATGGAAGAATCGCTCGGCAGGGCCGATTTCAGGGGGCGGGGCGGCAGGGCTGCGCGTCGCAAGTGGTTACAAACCTCCAAGTTACCGGTAATTCCTCGGCAGGGCAAAGTGACGTTATGCGTGAGATAGAATGGAATACATCCCCTTGTTCGCCCACTTTGCCACCCGCGCGGGAGTTTGCCGGTGAAACGCTTCGGTCGAATCGTCGTTTGCTTCATCGCAACGTTCGGTCTGTGGGCCGGTGTTGAACTTCGCGCGCAAGTCGGCAACCAAGCTCCGGCGAGCAGCGTGCCGACGAAGCAAGCCGGGGCCGTCACGAACAACACGGTCACCAATAGCACGGCGACGAACGGCGCGCCCGTCGCAACTCCGAACTCAACGACGCCGACTTCGGCAACCTCATCGCAGTTCGGCGAGCCGGTCGCCACGAAAGGTTCGCAACTCGGCAAGTTGCAAACGTCGCGCTATCAGATCGGTCTCACGCTGCAGGCCCTCGGCGGTCCGTGCGTCGGACTCTATGGGACCGCACCGGTGCCGATCGATTGGCCCGAGCAGAGCGTGCAGGTGTTGAAAGAAGAGTTCACGCCGACCGTGCAGAAGATCGATTACCGGATGATCAACGGCACCGTGAAGCAGATGCTCGTCTACATGCCGCTCGTTCCGCCGGGGGTCGAAACCAAGGCGCTCGTCACGCTCGAGATTCGCCGCTACTCGCTGTTGCCGCCGGCCGATACGAGCATGTTCGTATTGCCGAACGACAAGAAATTGCCGCGCGAGATGAAGCAGTATCTGCTGCCGAGCCCGCAGATCGAGAGCACGCACACCCGCATCCGCGCGATCGCCCGCGAGATCATGACGGCGAACGCCGACGCAAACGCCTGGACGAAGGTCGAAGCGATTTATGATTGGGTCCGCAGCAAGGTGACCTACGTGAACGGCCCGCTCAAAGGGGCGCTGCAATCGCTGCAAGACGGCAGCGGCGATTGCGAAGAACTCAGCTCGTTGTTCATCGCCATCTGTCGCGCGGCCGGCGTTCCCGCGCGGATCGTCTGGGTCCCCGATCACTGCTATCCCGAGTTCTACCTGGAAGACGGTGAAGGGAAGGGGTACTGGTTCCCATGCCAGGCGGCCGGCACGAAGGAGTTCGGCGGCATCACCGAGCACCGCCCGATCTTGCAAAAGGGGGACAATTTCTTGGTCCCCGAGCTGCCGACGAAGCGACAGCGGTACGTGGCCGAGTATTTGACCGGCAAAGGGGGAAACCCCAAGGTCCGCTTCATCCGCCAATTGCTAGAAACGGTCGACGCCGCCCCGCCGGGCGTCTTGCCCGCTGAGACCAAACCAGTAAACTGAGTAGTTCGCCGCCGCAGCGAAAGCGTCGCCTGAGTCGTACCCCGACCGGTCGACCGACGCCGCGGACGACCCGGTAGCTCAGTTGGTAGAGCAACGGACTTTTAATCCGTAGGTCCTGGGTTCGAGTCCCAGCCGGGTCACTTTGTAACAACTTGATAGTCATAGGCTTGCAGCTTGCGGAGCATTGGGGCCACTGGCCAATTTAGGGCTACTGTTACCGGAAGTGTTACCAGACGCCGACGACTGCTCGTGCGCCTCCCATAGTACCTCTGCCGCCTTCTTGGCGTTTCGCCCCACGTAGAACTTCATCGTCGTCTCGATGCTCTCATGCCGCATGAGCAGCATCAGCATCTGCGGCATGACCTTGGCAGCCCACCGCTCCCCAAAAGAACGACGGAGGTCGTGGGCGCTGGCATACTTGACCTTGCCCGTCCGCATATCCGCGTTCACCTTCACATTGGCAGCCTTGCCGATCTCGGCCACGACATCAGAGACGGTCCATTCGATCCGCCGCCGGCCACGACGAGTTTTCCAACTTGAAGACCGGTCCCTGGCGCGATTCTTTCGCCGTCGCCCGCAGAAGCTCGGCAAACTCCGGCGCCATCGGCAGCAGCCGATCTTTGTGTCCCTTTTCAAGCTCAGCCGGAATACGCAACATCGGGTAAAATTACGAGCGTTCTGAGCTTGGAGTGGGGCCAGGCTCAAGTCATCTGGGGAATCCCGGTTAGCGGTGAGCACGAGTCGGGTTGTCTAGCTAGCCGCGAAAACGATTTTCCATGGATAGGAACCAATCGTGCTTCATTGTCGTCTTAACTGTTAAATCCCTCCTTAGGAGAAGGCGCACATGTGCGAAGCAAAATGGTCTAGGCGTGATTGGATATTGGGCTTCGCTGCGGCGGGGCTTGCCGTTGGTTGCGTGACACCAGGTTTTGGCTTCGCTGACGAAGAGGACGTCACCGCCGAGCGATTGAAGACTCTGCGGACTTGTGAATCGTTGACTGCGGCATTTCGCTTCTACGGCAATCAAGACAAGCCGTTTTATCAAATCACGTATGATTTAGGTGACTTTCATGCAGGCGCTGGCCAGAACCCCTTCGACCGTGTTACGAAACTCGATCGCGACGCGATGATCAAGTGGCTAGATGCGCTCGCCAAGGACGGCTTTCTTGCTGCGGCTCGCGATATCAGCACGAAGGACATCAAGCCGACGCTTGGTTACAGCTTGACGTTAACTGCCAACAAGACTGATGCTGC
>CAMCTH010000113.1 GCA_945877965.1 Planctomicrobium piriforme
GTGGGTTTCTGCCGCGCGCTTTTCGCCGGCCGGTCGACGACGGGCTGGTGGAGTATTACACGAAGCTGGTGCATACCGAACTCGACCGCGGCCGATCGTTTGCCGAGGCATTGCAAACCGGTTATCGCGCGGCCCTCTGTTCTCCGCACTTTTTGTATCTCACGGAACGGATTGATCCCGCGCGCGGCGGTGAGGCGACGAAGCTCGACGGCTACGCGATTGCCGCGCGGCTGTCGTACTTCTTATGGTCGTCGTTGCCCGACGATGCATTGACGCAAGCGGCGGCGAACGGCGAGTTGCAAACATCGGCTGGTCGCCGGAAGCAAGTCGAACGGATGCTCGCCGATCCCAAGGCGAAGCGCTTCACGGAGAACTTCGCCGGTCAATGGTTCGATGTCCGACGGCTGAACGAGACTTCACCCGACCGCGTCCTCTACGGCGAGTTCGACGATTATCTCTTCTGGTCGATGCCGCAAGAAACGTTCTTGTTCTTTGAAGAGATCCTGCGGCGCGATCGGCCGGTGACGGAGTTCACCCACTCGGATTGGACGTTCTTGAACGAGCGACTCGCGCAGCACTACGGCATCGGCAGCGTGCAAGGAGGCGAGCTTCGCAAGGTTGCGTTGCCCGCCGACTGCGGACGCGGGGGCGTGCTCGGGCATGCAGCGGTGCTGAAGGTGACGGCCGACGGGACCAAAACCTCGCCGATCTTGCGCGGCAAGTGGGTGCTGGAGAAGCTCGTCGGCAAGCCGCCGGAACCGCCGCCGCCGAACATCCCGGCCGTCGAGCCCGACATTCGCGGCGCGACGACGATTCGCCAACAGCTCGAACTCCATCGCAACACGGCCTCATGCAATGCGTGTCATCAACACTTGGATCCGCCGGGCTTCGCACTCGAGGCGTACGACGTGATCGGCGGCCGCCGCGAGTTCTATCGCGCGGCGAGTTCGAAGTTCCCGTCGGTCGACGTGCCGAACTATCCCGGTCGCAAGATTCGCCGTGGGCTCGACGTCGACGACGGCGGCGAAACGGCCGACGGACGGAAGTTCGGCGATCTCGCTGAGTTCAAGCAACTGCTGCTGGCCGATCGTCCACAGTTGGTGCGAAACGTCGCGGAGAAGTTGCTCGTCTATGCGACCGGGGCCGAGATCGAGTTCGCCGATCGCGAGGTCGTCGAGCAGTTGGTCGCCGGAGCGAAGCGGCACGACGCCGGGTTCCGTTCGCTGATTCACGACGTCGTCGAAAGTCGGTTGTTCCTGTCGAAGTAGTCCCCCTTGAATGAACGCCGAGTTGCGGTCTCCATCTTAATTGCCGGGAGTTCATCCTCATGCCCTCGTTACCGCGTCGCACGTTTCTCCGCTCGGCCGGCGTCGCCATCGGTTTGCCGCTGCTCGATGCAATGTTGCCGATCGGATTGGGGGCGGAACGCAAAGCCGAAGCGCTGCAGCCGCGGCGGATGCTGTTGATCAATCGGCCGCTGGGGCTGCACACGCCGTTCTTGTTTCCCGAACAGGCCGGACGCGATTACGAGCCGACGCGGTACCTGAAGCATCTCGAAGCCCATCGCCGCGACTTCACGGTCTTCTCCGGCGTCTCGCATCACGGCTACACCGGGCACGGCTCCGGCGCGGGGTTGCTCACCGGCGTCGCGGCGCATCATATTCGAAGCACGAACGAGATTCGCAACACGATTTCGATCGATCAAGAAGCGGCGTCGCGCCTCGGCGGCGAGACGCGCTATGCGTCGCTCACGCTCGGCGGCGGCGATTTATCGTGGAATCGCAAAGGGGTCCGCGTGCCGTCGGAGCCGCGCAATTCGGCCGTCTTCAAGCAGTTGTTCATCGACGGCACGCCGGAAGAGACGGCCCGCGAAGTGCAGCGATTAGAAACGGGTCGCAGCATCTTGGACGGCGTGCGCGAGCAAGCCAAAGCCCTAAGCAACGCCGTTGGGGCGGCCGATCGGGCACGGCTCGATCTGCTGCTCTCGTCGATCCGTGAAGCCGAGCAACGCTTGCAGCAAGATGAGCAATGGGTCCACAAGCCGAAGCCGAAGGTCGAAGTCAAACCGTACGCCGATCTGCCGGCGGAGAAGATGTTGGAGCGCGAACAACGGTGGTTCGAACTCGTCCATTTGGCGCTGCAGACCGACGTCACGCGGATCATCTCGCTTTACTTGCATTCGCATTCGAACGTCGATCTCGGCGGCAAGCTCGTGGGGCATCACGACATGTCGCATCACGGCCGCGACGAACTGAAGATCGAGCAACTGGCCGAGATTGAAGAGGCGGAGCTCAAGCTGTTCGCCGACTTCCTGGGTCGAATGAAGGCTCCGACCGACGTCGGGCGTTCGTTGCTCGAACAAACGAGCGTCTTCTACGCTAGTAACTTGAGCAACGCCTCGGCTCACACCTGCGACAATCTGCCGATCATTCTGGCCGGCGGCGGTTACAAGCATGCGGGCCATCTGGCGTTCGATCGCAAGAACAACGTGCCGCTCTCGAACCTGCTGGTTCGCATGCTGCAGCAGGTCGGCATCGAGACGGACCGCTTCGGTAGCAGCACCGGCGTGATGAGCGAGATTTGATCGCGACCGACCGATATCTTACGTGCACCGCGCGGCGCGAGCTTTTGCGTCCGCGTTCTTTTTAGAGAGGACAACGATGAATCTGCGCCAGCATGGATCGATTGGTCTCGTCGCTTTGCTGTTGATTTGCGGTCGTGCGATCGACGGTGCCGCGGGCGAAGTGCCGTACGGCGTGAAGGCCGAGATCGGCGTGATGGTGCCGATGCGCGACGGCGTGAAGCTGGCGACCGACGTCTATCGACCGACCAAGAACGACGCTCCGCTCGACGGTCGCGGGCCGGTCGTGTTGATTCGTACTCCGTATGACAAAGGAGACGGCAAATCGCCCGATGGTCGCTACTTCGCCGGGCACGGCTACACGGTCGTCATTCAAGACACGCGTGGACGGTTTGATTCGGAAGGGGTCTGGCATTGGATGAGCGACGACGTCGCCGACGGTTTCGATTGCGCCGCCTGGATTGCCACGCAGCCTTGGTCCGACGGTCAGATCGGGATGATGGGAACGTCGTACGTCGGCGGCACGCAGCACGCCCTGGCGATGTCGGGCTCGCCCCATTTGAAGACCGTCATCCCGGTCGACGCCGTGTCGAACATGGGTCGCCAAAGCATGCGCAACGCCGGCGCGTTCGAGTTGCGGTTCTGGAATTGGATCATGAACAGCGTCCCCAAGGGGAGCACGGCCTCCCGCGATCCGGGAACGGCCGCGGTGCTGAAGGAGATGGCCGATCAGCGGCATCAGTATCTCAAGCTGTTGCCGCTCCGTGCGGGAACGACGCCCCTCAAACTGACGCCGGAGTATGAGTCGTGGCTGATCGAAGCGATGCAGCACGGCAAGAACGATGAGTTTTGGGACGTCAACAACATCGTCGACCATGGCGACCGCTATGCCGACATCCCGGTCTATCTCGTCGGCGGTTGGTACGACTCGTGGGCCGGCAACACGACCGTCAACTACACGAAGCTGAGCGAGCGACTCAAGAGCGACGTCTACCTGATCATGGGCCCGTGGATTCACGGCGGCCAAGGGTCCGGCAAGCACGGGCAAGTGAACTTCGGCGCCGAAGCGGCGATTGCCGACCCGCTGGAGTGGCGACGTCGCTGGTTTGATCGTTATCTCAAGGGGGTTAAAGACGACGTCGGCAGCAAGGACCCGTTCAAAAGCCGCGTGCGGATTTTTGTGATGGGGACCGGCGACGGATCGAAAGATGCGAAGGGCCTGCTCAATCACGGCGGCTACTGGCGCGACGAAGCACAATGGCCGCCGGCCCGCGCTGCGGCGACGAAGTTTTACTTTGCCGACGACGGCAAGCTCACGACCGCGGCCCCGGCCGCCGCGACAACCTCGGCGAAAAGCATCGCCGCGGCGACGCAATTCACGTTCGATCCGACGAATCCGGTCCCCACGATCGGCGGCAACATTTCGTCGGGGAACGACATCATGTTGCAAGGAGCGTGGGATCAGCGGGGCGGCCCGCACGTTTGGAATCTCACGGCGCCGCTCCCCTTGTCGGCGCGCAACGATGTGCTGGTGTTCCAAACCGCGCCGTTGCCGCGCGACGTCGAAGTGACCGGCGAGATCGAAGTGAAGTTGTGGGTTTCGTCGACGGCCGTCGACACCGACTTCACGGCCAAGCTGATCGACGTCTATCCGCCGAGCGCCGACTTCCCCGGCGGCTTCGATCTGAACATCGGCGACGGCATCGCGCGAGCCCGCTTCCGCGACTCGTTGAAAGAAGAAAAGTTCATGGAGCCGGGCCAGGTTTATCCGATCACAGTGAAGCTCTACCCGACGTCGAACGTGTTCAAGCGTGGGCATCGGATTCGCGTCGACTTGTCGAGCAGCAATTTTCCGCGGTTCGACGTGAACCCTAACACGGGCGAGCCGCTGGCGCAGAACCGCCGTTCGCAGGCGTGCGTCAACACGATCCATCACGACGCCGAGCATCCCTCGCACATCGTGCTGCCGCTCGTGCCGATCGTCGGAAAGTAATTTCAAAACACAATCGCTTAGCCGGGTCGTCCTCGACCCGGTGAAACGCCGCGAGGACGCGGCGGCTAAGCCTCGGAGAAGATTATTATGTGCCGTTGGTTTATCGTCGCGATTCTCATCGCTTGCCCGACGTTGCGCGAATCCGTCGCCGCGGAGCCGGTCGATCCGCGTCGTCCGCCGGCGATTACGACGCAAGACGTTCCGCCCCTGCCGCCGGAGATCGTTGAGACTCTGCGGCCGTATCAGAACATTCGCTCGGCAACGTTCGCAAGTTGGCGTCGCGACGGTCGCGGCATGCTCGTGCTGACGCGGTTTGGCAACACGGCCCAACTGCATCGCGTACTCGAACCCGGCGGCCGCCGCGAGCAACTGACGTTCTTCGAAGAGCCTGTCTCTTTCGCGCGGCATATTGAAGCATCGCCGTTAGACGTCACCTTGTTGACGATGAGCCGCGGCGGTAACGAGAACGATCAGATCTATCGTTTCGACCTTCGTCAGCGGGAGGTGAAGCTGCTGACCGACGGTAAGAGCCGCAATCTGCTTGGGCCGGTCATGCGCGGGGGGCACAAGATGATCGTGCATTCGAACGCACGGAACGGTCGCGATACGGACTTATACGTCGTCCGCACCGATACGGGCGAGCACGAATTGATCCTCGAAACCGAGGGCGAGTTCTGGCAGGCCGAGGATTGGGACCGGCATGAACATCGCTTCGTACTCCTCTCGCGCTACGTTTCGATCAACGAAGGCTATGCCGCGCTGCTCGATCTTAAGACGAAACAAAAGATCGACATTCCGCTGACTGATCGCGTCGGGCAGAAGGTGTCGCTCGGCGAAATGCGGTTCGCCCCGGACGGCAAGTCGGCCTATTTCGTGCACGATGCAGAAGATGAGTTTACGCAGCTTTATCGATTTGATCTGACGACGCGACGGTTGGAACGAGTGACGGAAAAGATCAGTAACATTGCCGGCATCGCGGTGTCGCCGACGAGCGGCGATGTCGCTGTGAACTGCGACATGAACGGTCGGAGTGAGATGTACTTGCTGCGCGGCGGCGCGAGCGAGCCGAAGCTCTGTCACGTCCCCTATGGCACGATCCGTCATCTGGAATTTTCTCCCGACGGCAAACAGCTCGGCTTTACGCTCTCCTTGCCGCGGCAACCGGGCGAGGCGTATTCGCTGGACGTGGAAACCGGCAAGCTGACGCGATGGACTTTTAGCGAACTCGGCGGCCTGCGCGAAAGCAATTTAGTCGAGCCGAAGATATCTCCGATTCCTTCGTTCGACGGGCGCTCGTTCTCGGCAATGACCTACGCTCCGCCGGGAACGAACCATCGCGGACCGCATCCGGTGGTTATCATCATTCACGGCGGCCCGGAAAGCCATTCACGGTATGAATTCTCTGCCTTGGCTCAGATGTACGCCGCTGAGCTGCGTGCCGCGGTCATCATCCCAAACGTCCGGGGCTCGTCGGGATACGGCAAGACGTTCCTGCAACTCGATAACGGCAAGCTCCGCGAAGACAGCGTGAAGGATATCGGCGCACTGCTCGATTGGATCGCGAAGCAGCCGGAACTGGATGCCAAGCGGGTCGCGGTCGTCGGCGGGTCGTATGGCGGCTACATGGTGCTCGCCTCGCTCACGCACTACGGCGATCGCATTCGCGCCGGGATCGATCACGTCGGCATCGCGAATTGGATTTCGTTCTTGGAGAAAACGAGTCCGTATCGTCAGGATCTGCGACGGGCCGAGTACGGCGACGAGCGCGACCCGGAGATGCGCAAATTCTTAGAGCGAATCAGCCCGCTGACGAGCGCCGACAAGATTCGCAGCGCGCTCTTGGTCGCACACGGCACGAACGATCCGCGGGTGCCGTTCGGCGAGGCCCAGCAGATTGCCGACAAGGTCCGTTCGCTCGGCCGACCGGTCTGGACCGTCTATGCCGACAACGAAGGACACGGCTTCGCAAAGAAAGCGAACCGCGACTACATGCAGGGGGTCGAATTCCTGTTCCTGCAAAAATATCTCGCCCCGTAAGCGCGTCGGAATGCTAACGCCTTTTCGCAGTTCGGAGATTTTTAGTATGCGCCGCCTTGCACGTTGGTCGTCGTTGGTTGCCTTGTTGCTCGTCGCGCCGTCGACCTTACGTTCGGCGGAGAGTACGCGACGGCCGAACGTGTTGTTTATGATCGCCGACGATCTGAATAACTTTCTCGGTTGTTACGGCGACCCGCGGGCCAAGACTCCGAATCTCGACAAGTTGGCGGCCCGCGGCGTGCGGTTCGAGCGGGCCTATTGTGCGTTCCCGCTCTGCGGTCCGAGCCGCAATTCGATGCTCACGGGTCTCTATCCGAATAGCACCGGCATCACGGCCAATCAGCAGGTGTTCCGGCAAACGATTCCGGAGCACCCCAGTCTGCCGCAGGCGTTTCGTTCGGCGGGCTATTTCGCCGGGCGGATCGGCAAGCTCTATCACTACAACGTGCCGATGTCGATCGGCACCAACGGCCACGACGATCCCGCCTCGTGGGAGTTGGAACTGAATCCGGCGGGCGTCGATCGAATGGAAGAAGAGCCGAACATTTTTACGCTCACGCCCGGGCAATTCGGCGGCGCGCTGAGTTGGTATGCATCACCAAAGAGCGACCGTCATCACACCGACGGCCTGATGGCGAGCGATGCCGAGTGGGTGCTGGAGCGCTGCGCCAAGCAAAAAGATCGTCCGTTCTTTTTGGCGGTCGGTTTCTTTCGGCCCCACACGCCGTACGTCGCGCCGAAAGATCCGTACTTCGGCTACTATCCCGAGAGCGAAATGCCAGTCGTGCAAGGGGTGCAGGAAGATCAGGCCGATCTGCCGCCGGCGGCGCTCGGCAGTCATAAACGGGATCAAGACAAACTCACCGACGACCTGCGGCGTCAGTGCGTGCAGGCTTATTACGCCAGCATCAGCTTTATGGACGCGCAAGTCGGTCGCGTCGTCGACGCGCTCGATCGCTTGGGGTTGGCCGACGACACGATCATCGTCTTCACCAGCGACCACGGTTATCACATGGGCGAGCACGGTTTGTGGCAGAAGATGAGCCTGTTCGAAGAAAGTGCACGAGTTCCGCTGCTCATCGTCGCGCCGGGGATGACTCGCGGCGGCGTCGCGAAGTCGCCCGTCTCGCTGGTCGATCTCTATCCGACGCTCACGGAACTCGGTAACGTTGCCGCGCCGAAGAATTTGCAAGGACAAAGCCTGGTGCCGATGTTGAAAGACCCGGCGACCGTGGGACGCGGCTACGCGATCACGCAGGTCGTCCGGGGCGATTCCGCCGGGCGCGTGACGGTCACTCGCGACGTCGGCTCCGAGGGGATGCGTTACTTCGGCTATACGCTGCGAACGCCGCGCTGGCGGTACACCGAATGGGACGAAGGCCGAAAGGGCCGCGAGTTGTATGATCACGACGCCGACCCGCGCGAGCTGAAGAACTTGGCCGAAGATGCGGCCCAGGCGTCGATCGTGACGGAGCTTTCGCAGCAACTTCGTGCTGGTTTGAAGGGAACGTTTCCACCGTCGGGTGAAACGCCGGTCGTGCAGCCTGGCGTGTGGCATCCGAAACTGACGGGCCCGTAGCAGTGCACGTTCGTCGCTGCTTCGACTTTTCTGCTAGAGAGTGCAACATGAAGTTTCAACATAGGATGTCGTTACGTTCGGCGATCGTGGGACTTGCGGCCGTGTTCTGGACGACGGTCGCCGCTGCCGCGCCCCCTGCGAAGCCGAACTTCATCGTGATTAACATCGACGACCTCGGCTATGCCGACATCGGGCCGTTCGGCGGCAAGCATCCGACGCCCCATCTCGATCGCATGGCGAAAGAAGGTCGCAAGCTGACGTCGTACTATGCCGCGCCGGTCTGTTCGCCGTCGCGGGCTTCCCTGATGACCGGCTGCTATCCAAAGCGAGTGCTGCCGATTCCGCATGTGCTGTTCCCCGAGTCGGCCGTCGGGCTGCATCCCGACGAGGTGACGATCGCCGAAGTGCTGCGCGAGGCGGGTTACGCCACGGCGTGCATCGGCAAGTGGCATCTCGGCGACCAGCCGGAGTTCCTGCCGACGCGGCAAGGATTCGACTACTACCTCGGCTTGCCGTACTCGAACGACATGGGGCCCGCGGCCGAAGGGGCGAAGAGCAACTTTGGCAAGCCGCTGCCGCAGCAAGACGCCCCGTCGAGCAAAGTGAAATCGAACGAGGCCGAGGGGAAGCGTCTCGGTCAGCCGCCGCTGC
Organism: Planctomicrobium piriforme; assembly: GCA_945877965.1. GTDB lineage: Bacteria > Planctomycetota > Planctomycetia > Pirellulales > PNKZ01 > CAMCTH01. The sequence goes on from CAMCTH010000113.1 coordinate 8,842, forward strand.
CGCTGTTGGAGAACGAGCAGGTCGTGCAGCGGGTCGGTCCGAAAGAACAAGAACAGCTCACGGATCGCTACACCGCGCGGGCCGAGCAGTTCATCCGTGAGCATCGCGATGAGCCGTTCTTCTTGTACTTCCCGCACACGGCGGTCCACTTTCCGCTGTATCCCGCGGAGAAGTTTCGCGACAAGTCGGGTAACGGTCTGTTCGGCGATTGGGTCGGCGAGGTCGATGCGAGCGTCGGTCGGGTGCTCGATTTGTTGCGCGAGTTGAAGCTCGACGAGAAGACGCTCGTCATCTTCACCAGCGACAACGGCGGTTCGCTGCCGAACGGCTCGGACAACACGCCGCTCCGCGGAGGCAAAGGCACGACGCTTGAAGGGGGCATCCGCGTGCCGACGATCGCTTGGTGGCCGGGCCGAATTCCGGCGGGGACGAGCACGCCGGCGATCACGTCGATGATGGACGTGCTACCGACGTTCGCGGCGCTGGCCGGCGCGAAGTTGCCGAGCAATCGGAAGCTCGACGGCGTCGATGTGAGCGCCGCGTTGCTCGACGCGAGCGACGCCGCGCCGCGAGACCTGTTCCACTATTATCGCGGCTATGAACTGCAAGCGATCCGCCGCGGACCGTGGAAACTGCATCTCGCGAAAGGCGAGCTCTATAACTTGGGCGACGACGTCGGCGAGACGAAGAACATGGCCGAGCAGAATGCCGCGGTCGTCGCGGAGTTGCGCAAGCTGGCGGATGCGATGAACGCCGAACTCGGCACGACCGAGGAAGGCCCGGGAGTACGTCCGGTGGGACGCGTCGAAAAGCCGCGAGCCCTGATCAGTCGCGACAGCACTTTCTTTCCGAGCCCCGCACGTTAATGCGGGTTCGACTGCGACCCGGCGCAAAAAATAAGCCGCCCCGGGGAAACGGGGCGGCTCCATGTGTTGATGGCGACTCGAACGAAGTCGGTCGTCTTACAACTTCTTGACCCGCACGTTGCGGAATTCGACGTCGCTGCCGTGGCCGGCGAAGCCGAAGAAGCCGCTCGTTCGCTCTTTGCCCGGGTGCGGGCTCTTCCCCATGTACTCGGTGATCTTGCTCAGGTCGGTGTCGAGAATGACCGAGCCGTTGAGCTCGACGCGGATCGTCGGGCCTTTCACCGTGACTTCTTGGAAGTTCCACTCACCGGTCGGGCGTTGGTAACCGCGCGCGGCCGGGGCCATGCCGTAGGCCGAGCCGTGGAACTGGCGAGCGTCGAGCTTGGCGTATTTCGGCGAGTCGTTGTCGAGCACCTGCAATTCGCACATGCCGACGTAGGCCGTGTCGCCCGTCCCGGGATAACGAATGGCGAGGCCGTTGTTGCCGCCGGCCGGCACTTTGAACTCGGTTCGGACGACGAAGTCGGTCAGTTCATCTTGGTGATAGATCGTGCCCCCCTTGCCCGGCTTGCAACGAATCGCCCCTTCGACGACGTCGTAGTTTTC
>CAMCTH010000114.1 GCA_945877965.1 Planctomicrobium piriforme
TTGCCGGACACGATCGCGCCGTCGTCGCCGCGAATGACCGTGCCGTTATCGCCGTGCGTGATCGTCGTGCCGCCTTGCGTTGTGTAACTGTTGCGATCATTGGCGTCACCGCCGACGCGGTTGCCGGCGGACGACGAGAACGGCGCATTCGATCCGCCGCCGCCGGGCGAGCGGAGGAAGTCGTTGAGTTGCCCACTTGTCGGATGATCGAAGGAACGGGCGCCGCCGGCAGCACCGCCGCCGAAGCCGTCGGGAAGTCCGCGACCCGCTGCTCCGTCGAACGACGGCCGGCCGGCCGAGAACGGCGTCGCCCCGCCGAAGCCGTCGCCGAAACCGCGATCGCCGCCGATGGAACCGTCGCCGCCGAAGTGATCGCCGAAATTGCCGCCGGCGCCGGGGAAATTGTTGTTGGGCAATGAGCGACTCAACGATGGGCTGCGATCGAACGACGGCGATCCTGCGCCGCCGAATCCGCCGGAGCCGGGATTGAAGCCCCCTGCTCCGCCGAAGTCGCCGCGCCCGCCGCCGCTAAACCCGCCGGCTCCGCCGAATCCACCTCCACCGCCGCCAAAGCCGCCTGCAGGAGGATGAAATCCTCCGCCACCTCCGCCGCCAAAACTGCCACCGCCTCCAAAGCCTCCGCCACCGCCGAATCCACCGCGGCCTCCGCCACCACCACCACCGCCGCGTCCCCAGGCTTCGGTGCTGGAGCAAATCAACAACGCGGCGATAACGGCGAGTGCGAATCGGTTAGCAGTGATTCTCATAGTTTCTCTCCTCGACGAACTGCGAGGCTGGATCGGAATGTGTGGCGATGTGGATTGTTTGCGATGTACAGCAGCGAATTATTTCGAAGCGGCTGCGGCGGGCGAGGCCGCAACGGCCGGCTTGCGGACGACGATCACTTCGTCGATGTTCGGCAAGAATTGGTCACCGACGCGGCGACCGATCGATTTCCAGGCGTAGCTGTTCGCATCACGGAGCGTGTAAACGTTCGTCGACGAAGCTCGGCGACCGTCGGCCAAAGTTTGCGACGATTTGACGATCCATTGTCGACCGTCGTGCGTCCAGGTTCCTTCGCCGATCGTGCCGTCGGCGTCGAAGAGCCAGGAGCGAATCGTACGTTGCGCTGCGTCGTAGCCGATCACCTGGGTGCCGATGAGCGGTTCGCCGCCGGCTGAGGTGACGCGAAAATGGCAGGTAAGAAAGCGTCGATTCGCAGACCATTCGATTTTCGTCTCGACCGTTGCGTGTGCGTCGGCATCGACCCAATCGCCGACCATCCAAGCCAACGCGGCGAGCGGCCCGACCGGAGCATCGGCCGATTGAGCCGCAGCGACCTCGCGAACGCTTTCTAATTTCCAGCTTCCTTGGCGGCGAACGTGAATCGCCTGATAGGTTGATTCATCGACGACGTTGCCGTCGCGCTTGACACGGGCCGTCCCTTCTTCGAGGGCGACGTCTTTCGTCAGCAAGCGAATCACGGGATTCACAACTTCGAGCTTCGTGCCGGGAGCGGCGGCGAATGAAGCTCGCAAGAAGTCGGCGATCGCCTTCCGACCGCGGAGTCGAGTGCCGTCGGCCGTAACCCATTCACCGTTTTCGGCAAAGAGGTCGGCCACGGCGGCGGCATCTCCTGCATCGTATGCCTTCACATACGATGCCACGGCGGCGCGAACGGTGGCCTCGTCGCCGGCTTGATCGTTCGCCGGTGCGTCATCCGCAAACGCAGAGCCGGAGAGCACGAGAACCGACGAGCACAGCAGACCGAGTGCTGCAGGAAGAAGACGACGAAGCATAGCCACGCTCCCAGAATGTGCCGAACAATACGGACCCGCCACCGGCATTTCCCGCAACGCGTCGCGGACGCAAGCCGTCCGGTAGTTTACCGCCTGCGTTGTCGAAGCCTACTTCACGAACGGACCGTTGTGCCGGTAACGACAAGCAAATTGTGCGGGCGTGAGCCCCCCAAAAGAGAGCGTCACGCCGCGCACAGGTTTTGCCTTAAGCCACGTTCTTGCGGAGGCTGCGCAAACGGAATGAAAATGCCACCGCGGCCAAACCGTACGCAAACAGGAAACAGCCGATCACCATGCTGATCGCTAAAATCCCTTCGATCGGTTTCGACAGCAGGAGGATGCCGAAGGCGACGGAAAAGGCTCCCGACAGGGCCAGCAGCCATTCGTCGTCGATCACCTTGCGGAGCTTGATCGCCGCGGCGATCTCGACGATGCCGCGGGCAATCGCCCAGGCGCCGACGAAGATCACGAGCGTGGCCAAGAGCGGACCGGGCCAAGCCAAGGCCGCCGCGCCGAAGCCGATGCCGACGAGCCCGAGCAGAATCATCTCCCACCACGGACGACCGTCGCCGCCGCCGCGAATGCCGATGAACACGCACATCGCGCCGTCGATCAACGCATTGACGCCGATCAAGATGGCGATGACGGCGGCCGTCAGAGCGGGATGGGTGAACGCGATGACCCCTGCGACGACGGCGGCCAAACCGCGGAGCAGCAGGCACCACCACTTGTTGCAAAGAGAATTGAGCATCGGCGAATCCTTCGTCGGAGAGAGGGTGTGAAACAAAACAAGTTTACGGTAACGGCGGAAAAATCGTTTTCCAGTCGCGTTTCATGTCGACGACGGTCCAGCCGCGTACGGTCGCTTCATCCAGCGCCTTAGCCAACTTGCCGACGCTTGAGTCGCGATCGTATGCCGCTTCGCGTTCGGCATCGGTATGGTGCACGATCAAGGCGAAGCGAGCACCCGGGGTCGAGGTCGTCCAACGCAGCATCTCGTAATCGCCGTCGGAGTTGCCGAAGGCGGCCAGCGGTCGCCGGCCGATATGCTGCTCGATGCCGACCGGCTTGCCTGGCCCATCGTCGATGAAGTTGACTTCCGGCAGGCGCATCAGGGTCGGCGTGTCTCCCTGGAGTTCGTACTTCATTTTGATCGAACTCCCCACGACCTGCTCGGGCGGAATGCCGTACGCCATCTCACTCCAGGGGCGCATGAACTCGATACCGCCTCCCGAGACGATAAACGTCTTGAAGCCGTTTGCTCGTAAGTAGGCGAGTAGTTCGACCATCGGCTGATAGATGCACTCGGTGTAGGGTCGTTTGAACTTCGGATGTAGGGCCGTCGCCAGCCAATCGAGCACGAGCTTCTCGAACTCGGCGGGCGTCATCCCGGCGTGCGTCGCGGTGACGAGTTCGGCCAACGACTTTTCACCCCCGGAAAGCGCCGACTTCAGATCGCCGGCTAATAGCGATTTGAACGGCTCTTGCTCTTTCCACTCCGGATGCTGCGGCGCGAGTTGCTTCACGCGATCAAAAACGAAGGCGGCCTGAACGTAGACCGGCCACTCGCACCAGAGCGTGCCGTCGTTGTCGAACGTCGCGATCCGCTCGGCTACCGGTACGAAATCGGGCGAGCCTACTTTCGTCACCCGCTCGACGAAGCCGATGATCGCCTGCTTCGTCGGCCCCTCGTTCCATGACGGGAGCGGATCGGCGCCGACGGCCGAGCAGGCGGTGAGACCGCAAACGGCGATGGTGAAGATTAAGCGTGACGCGTTCATGGTGGAAATCTTGTTGCGAGTAGTTGCTATTTCCTCATTGCTAGGGCCGGTCGGCGCGGGATGGACACTGCACATGTCGAGATTGCCAAATACAAGAGCAGCCCGCACTCGTCGAAGAAATTCGATCCGCGTTAATCAGTTTGGATGGAGGCTTTGGTTTGCCGCCTTTCGTTTCCGTCTCTCCGTTGCATTTCGAAGCTCGAGTTATTTTGAATTCGGTTCGGCGGGCAGCGGGAACAAATCGTGTACCCTGCGTTGGATTTTGATGTCGCGGAGCGTCTCTTCCAGGATCGTCCCCGGGTTGAAGCTCGGCGGGACGGAACGCGGTGGAAAATCTTTGAACGTCTCGGCGAACTGGAAGACCTGGTCCATGACGCCGTACATCTGCCCGACGTGATTGAGCTGCCAGTCCCAGAAGGTGTTCGACGTGATGTCTGCCCGCTCGAATGGGTCTTGGAATAGGTTGTAAATCTTCTGTAGCCGCAGTTTGGTGAACGGCTCGGCCCAAACGCCCATCGTCCCTTGCTTGCGTTGTTCCTCGAACACGTACTTGTAGTCCCCTTGCCGCATGGCCACGAGCGCACCGTCGTCGTCGGAGTAAAAATACATTTGTCGAGCGCTCTTCGCGCCATTGTTCTTGCCGACGCTCCCTTCGACGGAGGTCAGGAACTTCGATTGATCGTAGCCGTCCAGGTGCACTTTGAAATCGCGGCCTTGCAGCCCCGTCGCCATGTAGCCCGCCTTGCACTTGCCGACGATATTCGATTCGCCTGCGAGGGCGCAGAGTGTCGGAATCCAATCGTTGTGGCTCATCAACTGGTTGGTCACCGTACCCGCCTTGATCTTGCCGGGCCAGCGGACCAAACACGGCACGCGGAAAGCCCCTTCCCAGTTCGTGTTCTTCTCCGAGCGGAAGTGCGTCATTGCGCCGTCCGGCCAAGTGTTCATGTGCGGGCCGTTGTCGCTCGTGTAGACAACGATCGTGTCGTCGGCGATCCCCAGGTCATCCAGGGATTTGACGATCGCGCCGATCGTTTCGTCGTGCTCGATCATGCCGTCGATGTATTCGCTGTCGCCATGCTCGTAGCGGCCGCGATGTTCCTTGCGAACGTGCGTCCGCAGGTGCATGCGCGTACTATTGAACCAGCAGAAGAACGGTTTGCTCGCTTCATGCTGCCGCTTCATGTAGTCGATCGCCGCGGCCGACGTTTCGTCGTCGATCGTTTCCATCCGCTTCTTCGTCAGCGCGCCGGTATCTTCGATCGTCTGCTTGCCGACCTTGCCGAAGCGCGGATCGACGGTCGGATCGTCGACGTCGGTCGCTTTGCATTTCAGCACGCCGCGCGGACCGAACTTGGCGAGGTACGCCGGATCCTTGGGATAATCGGGGAGTTCCGGTTCCTCTTCGGCATTCAAGTGATAGAGGTTGCCAAAGAACTCATCGAAGCCGTTCACCGTCGGCAAGCTTTCATTCCGATCGCCGACGTGGTTCTTGCCGAACTGGCCGGTCGCATAACCGAGACTGCGGAGCAGAGTGCCGATCGACGGATCCTTTTGGCTCATCCCCATCGGCGCGCCGGGGAAGCCGACTTTGCTGAGTCCGGTGCGGATGATGTGCTGGCCGGTGAGAAAGGCCGAACGTCCGGCCGTGCACGATTGCTCGCCGTAGTAATGGAGAAAGCGCAGGCCTTCGTACGCGATGCGATCGATGTTCGGAGTTTCGTATCCCATCAGGCCGTTGCTGTAGGCGCTGACGTTCGTGATGCCGATGTCGTCGCCGAAGATGACGAGGATGTTCGGCTTCTTCCCGTCGGCCGCCGTTGCCGAAGACATCGATGCCGTCGAGACGATCGAAAGAGTTGCGAAGAAAACTACGAGAGGCGCTCGCAAACCATGGCGCTGAATCATGGTGCTGAACTCCAGAATGGGTACGAATATGCGAGGAGAAGTGGGACCCGAGGCAACGGTCTCGTACTTTCCACCGGGTCGTCGTGAATCTTATCTTGTTCTTCAGAGGGATGCGAAGGATTCAAAGGCAATTATTTGTGCTTCTCGCCGACGTGAAACATTCATCTTGAATTTGGTCATGTACCGGTAGAGAAGTGTTAAGCATCGATTAGCTGTTGCGAAGATGTGGCGGATCGGCATCATAGGAAGACCCTTATGAGCGAATCCGCCGCCATCGTGAAGCCGATCGTCCCTTTTCGCACTTGGTGGACGATTCTGCGCATCTGCTTGGAAGAACGACTCGTCTATCGGGGCGACTTCGCGCTCGGCACGCTCATGCGGTTTCTGCCGATCGTGACGCAGACGTTTCTCTGGACCGCCGTCTTCGTCGGGGCGGGCGGACCGCCATCGATCGCCGGCTACACCCGCGACGATTTCATTGCCTACTACTTGCTGACCTACGTCGCCCGGGCTTTTTCGAGCATGCCGGGCTTGGCGTCGAACATTGCCGCACAAGTGCGGAGCGGCGAGATCAAGAAGTTCTTGGTCCAGCCGATCGATCTGCTTGGGTTCTTGTTCATGTCGCGCTTGGCCCACAAATTGGTTTATTACGCCGTCGCGACCGGGCCGTTCGCGCTGGTGTTCTATCTCTGTCGCGATTACTTCGACGGCTGGCCCGACGCGACGACCTTCGCCGCCTTTGTACTGTCGCTGGTGATGGCCTTCGTGCTCGGCTTCTTCATCGAAGCGACGCTCGGCATGATCGGCTTTTGGTTCTTGGAAGTCTCGTCGCTGCTGTTCGTTTACATGCTGTTCAACTTCTTCTTCTCGGGCCATATGTTCCCGTTGACGATCTTGAACGAGCCGTGGCGAACCTTTGCGCTGATCCAGCCGTTGCAGTACCTCGCGTACTTCCCGGCCGCGGTGTTCTTGGGCAAGGTGCAAGGTCCGGCGCTCGTGCAAGGGCTCCTGATTCAAGCGGCGTGGACCGTGGCGTTTATCGTCGCGGCGCGGACGGCGTTGTCCTTCGGCTTACGGCGCTACAGCGCCTATGGAGGTTGATGCCGTGGCCGCTTCAGATCGTCCTCGCTATCTTGCCGTCTTCGGCACGTTTGCCCGGAACAGTCTCGTCCGCGACATGACGTTCCGGTGGAACTTCGTGCTCGACGCCGTGTCGTCGTTGTCGTGGGTCTTCATGCAGTTGATCTTCTTTCAGATCATCTTCAGTAATACCGACGAGATCGGCGCGAACACTGGCTGGCATCGCTGGGAGTTCTACATCTTTCTCGCAACGATGTATCTGGTGAACTCGCTCGTCGAGGCGTTCTTCATGCCCAACACCAGCGAGTTCAGCGAACTGATTCGCTCAGGCAATCTCGACTTCGCATTGCTCAAGCCGATCGACACGCAGTTTCTGATCTCGCTGCAGAAGATCGAATGGTCGTCGCTGACGAATACGGTCTTTGCCCTCGGCCTGCTCACCGTCTCGCTGGGGCATTTGACGTATCAGCCGTCGCCGGGCGTGATCGTCTTATATTTCTTCTACGTCGGCTGCGGCGTCGCACTGCTCTATAGCCTGATGATCGTCCTCGGGGCGATCAGCGTCTGGCTCGGGCGGAACGAGAGTCTGTACGACTTCTGGTTCTATATCACGAACTTCTCGCGCTATCCGATGGAGATCTACGAAGGGCCGATCGGCACGCCGCTGCGACGGACGTTCACCTACCTGATTCCGATCTTGGTCGTCGTTAACGTGCCGGCCCGACTACTGGCCAAGCCGTTGGCCGATCAAGACTGGCGACTCGCCGGCTTCGGGCTCGCCGCGACGATCAGTTGTTTCTTGGTGTCGCGACGGCTATTTCATCGCGCCTTAGAGTCGTATCGCAGCGCGAGCAGTTAGCAACTGTGTGAGCGCTAGCGCTTGCTCGCCGCGTCGGGGTTCTTGTCGCCCCATAACCATCGCAGCACAAAGTGCGACGGTACGAAAATGATGATCGGTCCGGCGATCATGAGCAGGCCGAGATAGGCCAACGACGGCATCCACGTTTGCGGCGCTTTTTCGCTGAAGCCGTAGACGTAGTTGAGATTGACCGGCTGGTTCGGATTATCGACCGGCGCGGGAGGCGGCGGCATCAGAAAGTAAGAAACCAACAGTACGACCCACGCCAGCAACGTCCAGTGCCACAGCGCTCGTCGGTCATAGCCGACCCGTGACGTCAACCACAACAACAAGAACGGCAGCCAGAGGTGGAACGACGACAGGAATCGCGTGAACCAGGGAATGGCCGGGTTAAACATGTAGCTCGTCACGCCGCTGAGCGGCACGCCGATACATTCGGCCAGAAAGTCGACCGCCCAAATTAATTGAGGGAAGACGATGCCGACCGCGGGCATGGAGACGAGCCAGGAACTTTCACGCCACACGGCGATCGTCGTCATCAGCAGGGCAATGTCGCAAAAGTACAAGAAGTTCGTCGGGCCGTAGTCGAGCCAATATTTCGGCACCAACACGGCCGTAAAGGCGGTGAGGACCACTTTGACTGCGAGCGGTGTTGCTTGCGGTGCGCCGTTCATGATGAAGTTGCGGGCTATGGTAATCGTTCGTCAACGCGAAAACCACCGCCTCGTATAATCGCTGCTTTCGCACCACGGGGCACCGGTCGCGGACGGCAGGCCCGACGATTACAATAATCGGCTCTCTCCGGTTGATAACGTCCCCATCTTCGCCCCCCTATTGCAGTCTTGCCGATGAAGCTTGCTTTTAGTTCCAACGCCTACATGAAGTTTTCGATCGAAGCGACGATCGAACGGATCGCCGCGATCGGCTACGCCGGACTCGAGGTCCTGAGCGACGTGCCGCACGCTTGGCCCGTGAATTTGCTCCCCGAGCGAAAGCAGTCGATTCGCGATTCGCTGGCCAAGCACAAGTTGGGCGTATCGAACGTCAACGGCTTCATGATGAACGCCGTGAACGATCCGCGGCAGCCGTATTGGCATCCGTCGTGGATCGAGCCCGATCCGCATTATCGGGCCATTCGCCGCGAGCACACGAAGCGAGCTTTGCTGTTGGCGGCCGAACTCGGCGCGAAGAATTTGCAGACCGAACCGGGCGGCCCGCTCGAACCGGGGCAGTCGTGGGACGATGCGGCGCAGATCTTTTACGATGAGATCATGCCGTGCGTCGAAGTCGCTGAGAAGTGCGGCGTCGGTCTGCTTATCGAGCCCGAACCGGGACTGATGATCGAGACATTTGGACAGTACTTGAAGTTCGTCGAACGGATCGATTCGCCGGCCGTCGGGTTGAACTTCGACATCGGCCATGCCTATTGCGTCGGCGAAGACCCGCAAGATTGGGTCGCCAAGATGGCGCCGCACACGCGGCATTACCACTTCGAAGATATCGCCGCCACGCGGGTTCATGCCCACATGGTGCCGGGCCGCGGTGCGATTGATTTTGAGGCGACGTTGCGGGCCGTTCAAGCGAGCGGCTACGACGGCTACGTCACCGTCGAGTTGTATCCCTACATCGACGACCCCGACGCCGCTGCGCGCGAAGCGTATGAATATCTGACGAAGCTCGCGGCGAAAATCGGCGTTACGTTTCAGAAGTAAGGGCTCGAATCGCGTATGCCCGATCTCAAGACGCTCGCTCAGCTCGTTCGCGCCCCCAACGTCTTCACGGCGGTGTCGAACATTTTGGGGGCGTACCTGCTGACGCACGAAGGGCTCGCCGATTGGCCGACCTGGACGTCGCTCGTCGCCTCGTCGGCCTGTCTCTATTGGGCCGGAATGGTGTTGAACGATGTCTATGACGTGGATCGCGACACGGCGGAACGGCCGTTCCGTCCGATTCCGTCGGGCCGCGTGGGCGTCGACGATGCGAGTCGGCTCGGCTGGGGACTGCTGATCGCCGGTGTGTTGTTCGCGGCCGCGACGTCGGCCCGATTGCAATCGCCGACCCCGGTGGTCGTCGGTGTGCTGTTGGCTGTGTGCGTTTGGCTGTACGACGGTCTGCTGAAACAAACGCCGATCGCACCGATCGCGATGGGCGCTTGTCGTTTCTTGAACGTGTTGCTCGGTTTCAGTCCCACGGCGACCGGTGTGTTCGATTGGCACCCGATGTTTTGGCTCATCGCGTCCGGAGTCGGCGTCTACACCGCGGGCCTCACCTGGTTCGCGCGAAATGAAGCGCAGGCCGAGTCGTCGCGGTTGCGGTTGACGCTCTCGCTGCTCGTCATGCTCGGCGGCATCGGGCTGATCGGTTGGTTTCCTGCGTGGTTCGACTCCGAGACGCCGGCCGTCGCCTTTCCGATCAAGGCCGAGCAGATGGGGATGGCGTGGTACGTCCTCTGGGGATTGTTCGGCCTGATCACGTTGCGCCGAGCCGCGGCGGCGATCGCCGTGCCCGAGCCGATGTTCGTGCAAGCGGCGGTCAAGCAGGCGATCTTTTCGTTGGTGATATACGATGCCGCGATCTGCGCCGCCGCGCGGGGCCCGATCCCGTATGCATTAATCGTCTTGGCCTTGCTCATTCCGATGAATCTCCTCGGCCGCTGGGTTTATTCGACCTAGCAGAAGCAGAACGATGTTACTCGGCTACAACACCAACGGGCTCGCGCATCACGATCCCTATCAAGCGGTAGAACTGTTGGCTGAGTTGGGTTACCGCAGCGTCGGGCTGACGATCGATCACGGCACGCTCAATCCCTACGGCGGACATGTGATGTCGCGCATCAAGCAGATGCGGCGAAAGCTCGACGAGCAAGGGATGCGCTCGGTCATC
>CAMCTH010000115.1 GCA_945877965.1 Planctomicrobium piriforme
GCGGCCGCGTGGTGAACTCGGCTTTGTAGCCTTTCGATTGGAAGTACATGAAACCGTCGTGGAGCAGACGATGTACGACACAGGCTCGATCCGCGTCTTTCTTCGCCTGTGGGACCGGTGTGCCGAGAGGCCGGCCTCCGTATAAAACCGGATTTCGTCGTCTAACACGATCATGCCGTCGGTCCGGAGCGAATGACAACCGAGTTCGCCCGGCTCGGCAAACCGTCGTCGCTTTTGGTCGACTTCGCGGCGACGAAATCCGACTGCTTTAAACCAACTCGCCAATCGTTTCGCGTCGTTCGAGAATGTAACGCGGACGACCGGCCAAATCGTTGTACGTGGCGGCCGGGTCGATGCCGAGGTGGCGGTAAACGGTTGCCAGCACATCCTCGGGGCGATACGGCTGGTCGTGCGGGACTTCACCTTTCGCGTTACTCGAACCGATCACCTGTCCTACTCGCAACCCGCCGCCCGACATCAACACGCTCATCACCGCACCCCAGTGATCGCGGCCGGCACCCGGATTGATTCGCGGTGTGCGACCAAATTCGCCCATCGCCACGACCATCACGTCCCGGTCGAGGCCGCGCTCATAAAGATCGTTGATCAGCGCGGCCAAGCCGCGATCGAACGCCGGGGCCTTGTCGCGCATTCTCTTCTCGACGCTCACGTGATCGTCCCAACTGTCGTTCATCCGCACGGTGACGAACGTGACGCCCGACTCGACCAAACGACGAGCCAGCAGTAGCGATTGGCCGGTGACCGTGCGGCCGTATCGATCACGCATTGCTTCCGACTCTTGCGTCAGCTTGAAAGCCTCGCGGGCTCGATCGGTCGTGAGCATCTCGAACGCCTGGCGAGTGAACTGATCAAGTGCGGCCGAGACTCCCTCGTTATCGACCATTCGCCGTTGAGCATCGAGCGAATCGAGCAAGCCTCGACGTGTGTCTAGTCGACCAAGCGTCAAGTCGCCTTCGAGAAAGAGATTGTTGACTTTGAAATCGGCTTGCGACGGATCGCCGTCGACCACGAACGGGTTGTAAGCCTTGCCGAACCAGGCCGCCGTACCGTAACGCATGGCACGCGGCATCGACACGAAACTCGGCATACCCGGGGCGTTCGGGCCGCGTAGGCGGGCTGCGATTGAGCCGATCGACGGCATCTCGTTCGCGCGGTTCTGAACGTCGCGTAAGTAGTAGCCGGTTTGCGTCAGGTGCGAGCTTGTGCCATGACTCGCCGAATCGTGGTGGATCGAACGAATGATCGCCAACTTGTCGGCGATCTTGGCTTGTTCGGGGAGCACCTCGCAGAAATTCACGCCCGGAAGCGCGGTTTGAATCGCCTTCATCGGCCCGCGGTATTCTTCCGGAGCGTCGGGCTTCGGGTCATACGTCTCAAAATGCGTTGGTCCACCGGCCATCTCGAAAAAGATGACGCTCGTCTTTCGCGTTGCGATGCCGGACGCCGCGTTGGTCGCCGCCTGAGAGCGGAGTGCTAGCAAGTCTGCGAGCGTGAGTCCGCCCAAACCGAGCGTGCCGATCTTGAGTAAGCTACGTCGGCTAATGCCATCACAATCACGAATGGGCTGACCCGAAAGCGAGAGCATGTCGGGAACTCCGGGAAGTGGGCGGGGGCGAGCGGTAGGCGGTGAGCCGTGCGTAAAGCATCGGCTTCTGTTAACGTATCGGAATAATTTGATGTGAGTCAAGAAGAATCTTTCGGTTCAACCACGCGGAGGGGGCGGACATTTGTCTGCCGCCGGCATGACGCGGACTCGTGCCGAATGTGTGAGGAGACTCGTAAGTGAATCAATCCATTCTCGTCGGCTATGTCAGCGACGAGCGTTATGTTGCGTTGCCCGAGGTGCTGCTCGAGTTTCAACGGCCGGGTCAGAGCGTCGAAGCGCGATCGCGCGCCACGGGCGCGGTCTACGCCGACGTCGAGCCGGGACCATGGCGCATCACACTGCAAAAGCCGGGTTTCGGCGCCAAGAGCGTTGCGATCACCGTCGATCCTGCCCAGCCGCACCACTTTCGCCTGCTGAGCGACGGGCTGTTTGGCTATGCTTGGCCCAAGTACGTGCGCAGCGGCGACAAGTCTGAGTTCCGAGTCCATTCGGTCGAGGCGTACAAGCTTGAGTTGTATCGCTACGGTTGGAAGAAAGAATTGATTCGCTCGATCGGCTGGTTCGATGAACACGGGCCGCGGGCCACGATGCAGATCACGCCTGACGGCGACTACACACGCATCGGAGTCGAGTGGAACAAGGTCGGCTATAACAACAATCCGGTCCATCGACAGTTCGAGTCGGCGCCGACGCGCAGCGGACTGTATTATTTCCACGCCGGCACCAAGAGCGGTCGAGCATTTTCGTTCCCGTGGATCGTGGCTCCGGCGCAACCGTCGTCGAAGATTGCCGTGTTAGCGTCGAACATCAATTGGAACTGCTACAACAGTTTCGGCGGCCGCAGCAACTACATTCACTGCGCCGAGTTTCCGGCGACGCCGACCGTCAATGCCCGGCAGGACCTTGATCGCTACACCGATTCGAAGCACATTTTCTACGATCGTGAGGACTACGCGCCCCTGTCGTTTGATCGGCCTGAGCCGTTCAATCACATCGACCTCGACGAACAGATAACCGACCCGATCGAAGGGCGGCAAGCGTGCCACTTGGCTCCGGCCGAGTGGCGGCTCTACGGTTGGCTAGAGCGCGAAGGGATCGACTTCGACCTGTATGCCGAGACGCAATTACACGACGGCACGCTGAAACTCGACGACTACAAGTTGCTGATTACGCACACGCATCCGGAGTATTGGTCGCGGCAGATGTACTTGGAGCTCAAAGATTGGGTCTTCCGACGCAGCGGCAAGCTGATGTATCTCGGCGGTAACGGTCTCAATTGCGAAGTGGAGTTCAACACGCCGACGTCGATCATCGTCCGCAACGGCGACAAGCGCAAGCAACACCGCGAGAAGTTGGAGAGCCGCATGCACGATCGCCTGGAAAGCGAAGCCTGCTTGCTGGGCGTCGTCTATACCGATCCCGGCGCGATGACCGGGGCTCCGTATAAGGTCGTCGATGCCGAGCATTGGGCCTTAGCCGGAACGGGCCTGAAGCCGGGCGAGTTGTTCGGCTTAAAATCGCTGCATATGCGTTGCCCCGGCGGCGCCTCGGGCCACGAGACCGACAAGCGCACGCCGAATTCGCCGCAGAATGCCTACCTGATTGCCCGAGGCACCAATCGCGACGACGGCGGCGCCGAGATGATTTTCTTCGACACGCCGAGCGGCGGTGCGGTCTTCTCCGCCGGCTCGATCAATTACGTCAGTTCACTGCCGGTCGATGACTCGATCTCGAAAATCACGCGCAACGTTATCGAACGATTGTCACGAAGTTTGTAGGTGGGGTTTGCGATCAGGAGACGTGTCGAGAAAACAGTTTCGCCCGCGGCTTGAACTCCACTTCGCCGTCGAGCGGAAAGATCGGCCGGCGGCAGCGGGTGTGTCCCAGCGTCGGCAAGTTGGCGCTGGTCGACCCGGGGGCGTCGACGTTGATCATCCGCAGGCACCACTCGGCGTACATCTGCTTCTGACAATGGGGCGATTTGACCACAACCAGATCGAAATCGTGCGGGTCTTGCCCGTGCGCGTAAAACAATGAGCGGTCGAACAAGTGAACCGGCCGACTCGCGACGAGGAGCGTCACATTGCCCGCCTGCAGTACCGCGGTGCGGCCGGAATACCATTCTTGGTTGAACGACTCGCTCCGAAAGCGGCCGTCGGAGAGCAGGCGAACCTGGGCGGAGATCGGCAACGGAGTGAAGCGGCGGCGATCCAACGTTCCGCCCACCGTCGTTTGTACCGTCTCGCCGACACCGGCCGCAAAGGCGGCCTCGACCGCCGCCGGGTCGACGATCGGTGCGAGCACCCGTCCTGCATAACCCGCGGCAAGCAATTCTCGCAAGATGGCGTTGCCGTCGCCCGAGGCGCCGGAGCTGGTGGCGTCGGCCGCATCGACGAGAGCGACGGTTCCTTTCGGCTCAGCTCGCAGCAACTCGGCGGCCTGTCGAACGCTTTCCGCAAGCGGCGTCAGCCGGGCCTGCATGCGGTGACGCTCGGGCCAGAATGCTTCGGCCAATCGCAGCGCTTCACGCTCGGCCCGCGCAGGGTCATCGTCGGTCGTTACGACGCTATAGCAGCGCAACTCCGGCACGTCGGTGAACGGATTACCGATGAACATGCCGGCCGACAAGCCGCCCGGGCTTTGTTCGATCTCTTGCGCTTGACCGATGAACCGACCAAAAATGCCCGTCGAAGTGATCAGTTCGTCGCCGCGCACCAGGGCGGGAATCTCGACCTTGGCCGTCACCGGGCGGATCTCGCCTGCTAGCAATCGCAACAACAGATGGGCCGCACGCTCACCGGTCTGAAAGAAGTCGACATGCGGGTAAGTGTGATAAACGGTGCTCGCATCGATGTGCTGCAACATACGGTCGGTCAATATGCCGTGCAGATCGAACGACGCGACGATCGGAATTTGTTCGCCGAGTATTTTGCGGGCCTCGGCCAACAGATAACCTTCGGGATCGTCTTCGTTTCCGGCGGCCATCGCTCCGTGCAGGGCGAAGTAGGCGGCGTCGACCGGCCCGGCTTGTCGCACTTCACGAAGAAACTCATCGGCCAGGCGATTGAAGTCGGCGGCCGGAATCGTTCCGCCCGATGTAATGCCGCGGGCGCTGAACGTGGGAATTATCGTCACGTCGGGCACATAACCGAAAACTTGCATTGCCCCGGCAATTTCGCTGCCGTGGTTGCGATGATAGGCGAGCATCCGTTCGCCCGTATTGACGAAAAAATCTTCGTAACGCGTGGGAACGGGATTGAACGAGCTGATTTCGTGGATGCACTCGGCGAGCAGAATTCGCTTGGCGGAAGTTGCGTGGATCACGGGGCTTGCTTTCCAATTGCAGATTTGGGTTGAACTTCAATCAACGAATGTTCGGGATCGACCAGCAGCCAACCGGCGGCACCGAGCAGCAACAGGCCGCCGTAGATATAAAAAGCCGGATCCCACTGTGCTCGACCGACGTAGCCGAACGTGCCGAGCCAGTCGACGAAGTGCCCCAGGAAGACTTGCGAAGAGATCGCCCCCAGCAAGCCCATGGAGTTCATCAAACCGAACAGGGCGCCGAGGTGTCGGCCGCTCAGATCGGACACCACGCCCCACCACGACGCGAGTTGTACGTGAATGAGGTAACAGGCTAAGGCCGCGCATGCCACGGCGGCCCCTGGTTGATCGAATAACTGACTCGCCCCCATCGCCAGTCCGGAGATCGTCAAGCACGTCACGCCGATGACGCAACGCACGCGGCGGCGGCCGGTTTTCCGGAGCAGACGGTCGCTGAGAAAACCACCGGACAAACTACCGCAGGCTCCGGCTGCCAGGACCAGGCCGGCGAACCAACTCGTCGTGTCGGCATCGACGCCGCGGCCTTGTTTGAGATAGGTCGGATACCAAGAGAAGAACAGATAGGTAGTGAACGAACAGCAGGAGACGATGCCTCCCAACAGCCACAGGTTCGCTTGCCTCAGTGTGACGTTCCAGGGAACGCGCAGATGTTCGGTCGATGCATGTCGCGAGGCTTCGAGCAGTTGTCGTTCGCGAGAATTGACGGCGGGATGCTCGGCCGGGTCGTCACGAAACCAGTAATAGAACGCGGCGGCCCACAACAGCCCCGGCAGCCCCAACACGGCAAACGCTCCGCGCCAACCGAGCTGGGGTAAATCTATCAGGCCTTGAGCTAGCATCGGTGACACCGCGCCACCTATAAGAGCTGACGTCATGATCATGCCTTGCGCCGGGCCGCGGCCCTGAGGTGGAAACCACCGCGCAATGACTCGGGCCGCGTTGGGCAGTGCTCCCGCCTCTCCGCCGCCAAAGAGAAACCGCACGACGATCAACATCGTCAGGCCGTTGCAGGCCCCGGTGAGCATGGTGAAGGCCGACCACCAAATGGCGATTCGCGCCAGTACGCCGCGCGAGCCGTAACGGTCGCCCCAATGGCCGATCGGCAGCTCGAACAATCCATAGGCTAAGGTGAATGCTCCCAATACGTAGCTCATGTCGCCATGCGAGAGCTTCAAGTCGCTCTGGATGTCGGTTAGTGCTTGGCTAATGCAAACACGATCGAGGTACAGAATGAACGAGAGCACGCAGAGCATCCCCAGCACGCCGTAGCGAACATGGGAAACCGGCAGTTCGTCTTGGAGGCGAGTGGGCATGAAGAGTGATCACGTTTGCGTTGACGCGGACTACTTCGTTCCAATGCAAACGACATGCTTCGTCGTGCGCAGGAACATTCGCCTCTGTGAAATGGCGGGAGAAGAATAAACGTCTTCGCCGAGTTCGTTGCAGGCCAGTTCACGATACTCGTCGGCCGCAGCATCGAGCACTAAGGTACTGCCGGATTCGTTGGTGAAGAACAGCTTACCGTCGGCCGCCACGGGCGAGGCGGTGAATTTGCCGGTCAGCCGTTTGCGCCACAACAGCTTGCCGTCGGACGTCGACAAGCACGAGGCGATTCCCTTGTCGTCAACCAAGTAGTACCGCTCGCCGACGACGATTGGCGAAGGAACGAAAGAGGTGCCACGGTCGTTGCGCCAAACGACGTGCGTCTCGGTCACGTCGCCGCTCCCACCCGGCTTCACAGCCAAGTGAGCGCCGTTCGGACCGCTGACGACGAACACCAGCCCGGCTCCCAAGACCGGCGTGGGAACACACTCACGCACGAGCCCGCGCACGGTCCAAAGCCGTTGGCCCGTTACGGGGTTGTACCCATCGAGCTTCTCCGAACCGCTTAGGACGAGTTCGAACCGATCGTCCACCTGAGTCAACTGCGGCGAGGACCACGATAGCCACGCCTCCGGCCGATCTGATTTCCAGCGATTCGCGCCGGTATTGCCGTCGATTGCGATGACGTAAGATGCGCCGTAGTGATCGCATTGGAGGATTACCGTATCTTGAAACAACAGCGGCGAACTTGCCGCAGCAAAGCGGTTTTCAAACGGTCCGTACTCGTCGGCCAGCGCCCGCTGCCAGAGCAAGCCTCCGTCGAGATCGAAGCAGAAGACGTCACCCGTTCCGAAGAAGACCCAGAGCCGCTCGCCGTCGGTGAGCGGAGACGGACTGGCTAGACCGCTCTTCGGGTAATAGAAGACAGTCGGTGCAGTGCCCCACAGTCGTTGGTGCCAACGAATGCGGCCGGAGTCGCGATCGAGGCACAAGACGTGCAATTCGCTCTGATCACGTCCTTCAGCGGCCGTGATGAAGACGCGATCTTGCCACACCACCGGATTCGAAATCCCGGTACCGGGAAGGGACGTCTTCCACAACACGTTCCCGGTCGAGGACCAGGTCGTCGGCACGCCCGTATCGGTCGTCACGCCGGTTCGCTGGGGACCGCGCCAGCCGGGCCAGTTCTCCGCCTGCACGTAAGTCGCCGTCGCAATCACCAGCGACAACATCAGACAAGATTGCAATTTGATCGAGGACGACATTTTGAACTCGGTGAGTGAACCGCGGTGACAGAATCTATTGGGCACGTTCGTCGTCCGGATTGGGCGAGATGGGACGGAACACGATCCCGCGACCTTCTGCATTGCAGAGTCGTAATTGCAACGACCAAGGATTGGGCACCTCGGGGTCGCGATGCTGCGGGCCCTGGCAGATCTTCACCAAGAACGTGTTTTTTCCCGCCGAGAGCGTTATCGGCGTGATGAAGCGATCGAAGCGCGTGCCGTTAAGCCATTGTTCGCGACCGAAGACTTTGCGGCCGTTGAGCCAAATCGTGCAGTTGTCGTCGGCACCGCAACGTACCTGGACCGATTGCGCTTGCGGCACTTCAATCTCGGCATAGGCATACGCCACCGCTTCACGCGTCGTCGCTACGGCATCGATCAAATTCAATTGTCCCAGCTTGTCGCTTGCGTGATGCCGAATCCAGCCGATCGACTTGCCGTCTTTTCCCGAATGCGTCGCTGCTAAATCGACGCGTTGTTCCGGTTCAAATACTAGCGCGAAGCCGGTTTTTTCTGGCGCCTCAAAGGGCCCGACCAGCCACCAATCCACCACCAACCCGAGATGCTTCACCGCATCGACCGATTCGCCGAGCGTCTTCAGTTTCGCAGCCGCTTGCGAGACCTGGTTGCCGTCGCGAGCATATTCGAAAGCCTTGCGAAACTCACTCTTTGCCAACACCGTGTTTTTGTCGCGGAGCGCTTGTTCGCCGGCCGCCAGAGCATGGGCGACCGCTTCGTAACCAAACTCAGGATCGCCGAGTCGGTCGGCAATCCAAGTCGCCGTAAAGCCGGGCTCGTTTCGTTCGATCAGAGCCAAGGCTAGGCATCGGGGCCGACTGGTGCGCCGCGCATCGCGGGCGTACTCCAGCAAAAACGCTCGCGTTTGTTGGATTGATTCTTGAGCCGATTCGCGACTCACAATCTCCTCGAACAGGGTTCGATACCAATTGACCGCAACGACATTGCGCGTGTCCATAGCAACGAGCAACGCAGGAAGAATCTCGGGGCCGCGGCGAGCCAAGGCATCGCGCGCGATTCGTGCCTCGCTCGATCCGGCTCCGAGCGGTCCCACGCGGGCAATCACCGCAAGTTGCTCTGCAACGGCAGGATCGTCGGTCGACGAAGGCTTATCTGCGGCGTGCACCGCGGACACGACGGTCAACAAGATCGCCCATGAACGGAAAAACGTCCGTAGTTCGTCAGATCGCTTCATTCAACTACTCCGCGTTCACCGGATGACTTGACTCACTCGCGCCGTTCATTCGCTTCCGTCGGTTCGAACAATGGAATCGTACAGTTGATCGCCAACCATGAAAGGGCGCACAACACATAAGTCACGCCAACGGTCACGAAGACGGAATACCAACCGAATTCTTTCGCCAAGTAGCCGAACAAGGCCGGGGCTCCGACCAAGGCGACGCCTGCGACGGCATTGTTGAGTGCAAACACCGTGGCCGTCGCGCGGCCGCCGATGTCAGTCACCACGCCCCATGTAGTCGCCAGGCTCCAGTCACCGAATAGTTTGACGAAGAACAAGAACGTGCAGAAGACGTAGGGGCGGTCGTACCACGCCAGTGCCGTGAACAGCAGCAGGGCCGCCATGCCTTTGCCGGCCATCGCCACGCCGCTGCGCGACCAGCGCCGATTGCCCGTCCGTCGAATGAACCAATCGTTCAGGAGGCCGCCGATGACACCGGCCGCGGCGCCCCCAAATAGCGGCAGTGCCGAATAGGCGCCGCGCTCCGTATCGCCCAAGCCGTGTACCTGCCAGAGGAACAGCGGAATCCAATTCGAGTAGATGTTATCGGCAAACGTACTGAGGATCATTTGTACGTTCACAGCGAGGAGGTTTACCAAGCCGCGCGACGTGAGACCGGCGAGCAATTGACGGACCGTCATTCGCGATGCCGCAACTGCCGCGACATTCGGCACGGTTGCATCGTCGCCGGCGATGAGCCGTGCTTCAGCTTCGTTGACCCGAGGGTGTTCTTGGGGGGTATTGCGAAACAACACGAAGAACGCCGCGGCATGCGCCAAGCCGAGCCCTGCGAAGAGATAAACGGCCGTCCGCCACGGCAAATCGAACAAACCCAACAGCAGCGAGCCGAACAACAAGTTTGCCGACATACCGCCGATCCGTCCGGCCGTGACGGCAACAAAGCCTTGCAGTGTCGTCCGCACGGCTGGGGCGAACCACTGTCGCGAAATCCGATTGAGGGCTGCGAACACCGCCGACTGGCCGGCCCCCAGCAGACCACGGGCATACCAAAGTTGCGTCGTCGTCGTCGCCCAAGCGTGCATTCCCAAACCGATCGACCA
This sequence comes from Planctomicrobium piriforme, assembly GCA_945877965.1. Taxonomy (GTDB): domain Bacteria; phylum Planctomycetota; class Planctomycetia; order Pirellulales; family PNKZ01; genus CAMCTH01. The sequence goes on from CAMCTH010000115.1 coordinate 9,901, forward strand.
GACGACGATCATCCCCGTAAGCACGAGATGAACGCCCAGCGTGTCGGCCGCAACGCCCAACGGCACCTGGCACACCGTGTAGCACAACGAAAAGCCGCTATCGAGCAAGCCGAGATCGTCGCTTCCCAGGTGCCACTCTTCGGCGATCTGCGGCTTAATCAGGGCAAACGTATAGCGATGCAGATACAACAACCACGACGTGCCGCAGGCCAAAGCGAAAATTCGCGTGCGGACGTTCGTCGGTCGTTCGGTGCCGGATTGCATTCCGTGACCCGTGGGTGCGTGGCGCGTCGGCTACTTCTTGCCGCCGGTGAGAATCTCGCGGACCCTGCGGCAGGCGAATTCAATCTCGTCGTCGGTCAATTCGATGGCATCGAGATGGATGT
>CAMCTH010000116.1 GCA_945877965.1 Planctomicrobium piriforme
GCGGGACCGAGCGTTAAGCGACTGCGGGCGGCGGCGAACTCCGAGAGTTGCCACAGCGGCACGAGGATCGCTTCTTCGTGCGCGATTCGTTGTAATTCGAACAACGCGGTGCGTGCCTGGGCAAAAGTCTCGGCCGCCGCGAGTCGTCGCAACGTGGTTTGCAGTGTGAGACTTTCCAGATTGACGAGTCCCGCGGGCTGCAACAGGCGTTGAGCGTCGACCAACGGTTCCGTGGAGGAAACGACGACGTACGTCAGGTCGTCGCTTGCTGCTTGATCTTGCGAAAGGTTGGGTGTTGCAGGCTGAGGTTCGACGAAGATCCCGATCGCCGCCAAGTATTGTGCGATCCGGCGACAGGCGAGCGCGGCGATTGCCGTCGGCGGATGACGCAGACGAAGCGGCCGCGACGGCGTGCCGAGATCGTCTTGCGGGTCGGCCGCGCGGGCCAACGCCGCCAGGAGATATGCCCGCTGCGGTTCGTAACGTTGCGGCGGTGCGGTTAAATCATACGCGTAACCGAGCGGATCGTCGGCCGAACGACCGATGGCAAAGAGCCCGTCGTTGAGACGCGACGCCAAGTCGTCGCGCGCGGGGCGGAGGTGATTGCGCAGAATCGCCGCGCGATCGATCGCATACTGCACGGCCCGACGGAACTCGGGACGGCGGAGCAACGGTCGCTCGCCGTTGAAGCGGAGCAGGTGAACGCCGGTTGCGGCGTAGCGCGTGAGCCGCAACTCCTTGCGTGCCGCGGCGGCTGCGACTTGCCACGGTGCCAAGCGATCGACGACGTCGATCGTGCCGCTCAGAAGAGCCGCATACGCTGCATCTTCATCGGCAAATCGTCGCTCGGTTATTTCGGTCGGTCCTGGTGTGCTCGTCGCGCTACGAAGATAACGTTGCTCTTGTTCGGTTGCTTGGTCGACGAGATAAGGCGAGCGGGCATTCGCCAGTGAGCATGGCGATGCGCGGAGGACGTCGGCGACGAGGGCTTCGAAGCGCGGATGCGGTCGGGCGATGCGCAGATCAAGCAACGTAGGATCGACGACATTGAGCTCGATGCCGAGGGATGCCGCATCGGACCGTGCGTACGACCCCGACGGCGCGGCGGCTGCCGTGATCGCCGCGGCGACGTCGGCGGCCGTGACACCCCCGACGGTTCCCGTGATCTGCAAACGAAACGCGTCGGCGGAGCGATCATCGGCCTGCCAACGTCCGGTTCCGCCGTAGGTGACGGAGAGCGGAGCACTCGCCGTGACGACCGGAGCCAGAACCGGCAGCGAATCGAGCCGAGTGATGCGTGCAGCAGCCCATGGTGTCGTCGGAGCGATCTGCGCGTCACTTGGCTGCGGCACGTTTTCGACCACACCGACGACGACGGCTGGATAGGCCTCAATCGCGCGACGCAACAACGCCAAGGCCGGCGCCGGATCGGCGCTCAGCATCGCCGCTTCCTCGGCGGCATGTTGAGCCGCAACGAACGACTTCTGTGCGAAGGCGCGCTCCGCGGCCGAGAGCTTTGCTTGCGCCGTCGTATCGAGCAATCCTTGAAACGTCGCGAGCAGCGGATGTTGCGGAAACACGGCTCGAAAGCGAGCGACGAGCGGCCGGGCCGCCGCCGGTCGGGGCTGCTGCAGGTCGCGTTGCAGCAGACGTTCCGTCGTTTGGGCCGCCAGATCGGCAAGCTCCGCATGCCGATCGTTCCGCTGAATCAGCCGCACCAGCCGGACTTGCGCTTCTTCGAATCGCTCGGCGGCCAGCGCGGCTTTGACCTCCGCGATCAGCAGCGCGATCTCGGCATCTTCGAGTCCTGCGGTCTTCGGATATTCGCGACGTAGGAATAAAAAATACTCAAACGCCTCGGTGAACTGTCCGTCGCGCGTCAGCCGGGCAGCTTCGTCGAGCAGCAGTTGCTCGAACCAACGCAACTCGGCGACGTCGCTCCAGGCGACTTCGTAGATCTCATCCGGCTTGTCGAACAGCCACACCCGTAGTACGTCGGTCGGTTTGCGCGCGGCGGGAAGCATATGCTCGCTCGGCGGCAGCGGCAGCAGTCGGACGACGGTCCGCTCCTTATCGTTGAGCGTCAGCCGATCGTACGGTTCATGCTCAAACAACGGTCGCTCGACCGGCGACTCCGCCTTCGATTCCTGCGCGGCAACCATCGGTACTTCACGAAACAACGTCGCTGCGAACAGCAGCGTCGCGACGCCGACGACGAGGATTACGGCTTGGCGAGCCATAGAAGTTCGCCTGCCTGAGTGGTCAGAACGATGCCGTCTGCGGTGACGACCGGTTCGGCCGCCAGCGGGATGCCGATGCGCGTGCGGCTGATCTCCTGGCCGTTTGTCGCATCGAGCCGTATCAGATCGCCCCGCTCGTCGGTCAGCAATAGTTGCTCGCCGTCGAGCACCGGGGCGAAGCTGCGGGCAGGAACCGTCGCTTTCCATGCCAGGCGACCGTCGCCGTCGAGGGACAACAGTTGCGACTCGCCGGTCGTTCCCGCTAAGGCATAGACGTGCGAACCGACCGTCTTCGGTCCCCAATAACCGGCGCCACGCGCTTTCCAAGTGGTCCCCGCTTTGAGATCGGGCAGATGGTATGCCGTCATTTCGCCCGTGCCGTCGACGAGATACGCCGTCTCGCCGACTGCGGCCACCTCGGGAATCGTCGGACGAACAAGATCAATCGAAGTCCGAGCTTTTAAGAACGGCTGCGGCTGCGAATCGACGCCGAGCACAAACAACTTGCGACCGTCGGAGACGACGACTTGCTCGCCGACGACGGCGGCCCGCGACCAGGTCGGCCGACGTCCGGCGAGTTGCAGTGGCTGAAACGGTTCGAGCTTTTTTTCGCCGGTGAGGTAATCGACCGCTTGAAGTTGCCCGCCGGCGGTGGCGACGAGTACGCCGTCGCCAAACGGCACGACGTCGCCGATCCAATCGCCACGTGTTTTCGAAACCGTTGTTGCCGGCGAGGTCCCCGTGAGTGCGACGCTCAGCAGCGGCACGGGTTGCGACGTGGTCGGCGTCGCTCCATCGGATGCTTCGCGACGATCAGCCAGGTAAACAAGTGTCTGCTTCCCGACGACGGCCGGCCGCGCCCCTTCGGCCGGATGTAGGCCGCCGGCAAATTGCGTTTGCGGTTGATCGAAAATCTGCGACGAGCCGGCGACGGGAAGCGAGTAAACGCCGCCCAGGCCGGTGACGCACGTCAGCGAATCGCGCCCCTCGACGGCGATCGGCGGGCCGCTGAGCGACGGCACCGGGAACGTTTCCCACAACACGGAGCCGCTCTCGGCATCGACGGCGACGACCGATCGCGGCGAGGAGAAATCGATCGGCTGCGCGACGTTAATGGCGACAGAGCCCTGCCGCTGCGGCGGTTGCAGCGTCGTTCGTTCGGGAAACAGGCTGCGGATCGGGCTTAGTCGGTTGAGCGTCGGTTGGAATTCAAACCGCGTCAGGCCTTTGCCGCCGACCCAGAGTTGCGTGTCGCGAAACGTGAAATGACGCCGGACGATTTCGCGATCGTCGCTTCCCGCGAGATGCGCGATCGGATCGAGCGTCTTGCGATCTTTACTCCCGGCAAGGTCGAACAGATCGACACCGCCCGAGTCGGTGACGACCGCTGCGATGCGTTGCGAGACTTGCGGCGTCGAGGTGACGCGACCGTTCAAGGTTCGCTCGGCGATCTTCGTCAACGCCGTGCCGTCGGCCGCGACTTCGAGCAGCGTCAGCCGCGCGCGATCGCCGACGTTCTCCGTCGTCAGCACATACGGTCCGACGCAGATCGGCGGGACGTCGATGCTCCGCGAGGCATGACCCAAGAAAAAGGTTTGCAAGCAGCGCGAGTCGTCGTTCGACAGCACGTAAAGATCGTCGGCATCGGCGAGTTGATAGCGGAGCTTTCCGCGCGGATCGACGGCCGACGGACCGCCGAGCTGCGCCGGGAAATCGACTTGCCCGAGCAGTTTGCCCGACGCGGTCTCGAAAAGCTGCAAGCGATTCTTAAGCGTGACGCTGATCCGGTCGCGTTCGACTGCCAAACGCCCGCCCGGTTCGAGAGGTTGCCGCCAGCGTAACGCACCGTCTTTCGCGCCGAGGCGGACGAGCATCTGCTGCACGCCGTCGTACACGACGACGTCGGCGTCGGCCGCATCATCCACTCGGGTCGGCACGGCCGAGTCGTAACCGATCGCGCGGGTCCAAAGGATGCGACCGTCGGCGACGTTCAAGGCGAACAACGTCCCTTCGAGTGTGGCGAAAGCGACGCCGTCGGCCTGCGCGGCGGTCGTCAGCGTGCGCGAGGCGAGTGTAACTTTGCGAACGATCGGCGAGTCGAGTTCCGATTTCTCCGCCGGCTTGTCTTCGGCGATGAAGCGGACGAGGCTCCGTTTGACGTCGGCCAAGCCGGCCGCCGCTTCAAGCAGCGTCGGCTCCGCGGCGGCATCGGGGAACGCGGTCAGCAATGCCTCTTGAGCCTGGGCGGCCTTCGCCAAATCGCGCGCCAGGGCTGCGGCGTTCATGGCGGTCACGGTCTCGCGGAGCAGGCGAGCGCGCGATTGTCGTCGCTCGGCCGTCGCCAGCAGTCCATCGATCTGCTGCAGGCGCGGCGCAACGGCATCGCTGCTGACGCCGTACTTGTCGATCAGCTTCCGGGCCTCGCGAGCTTGCGTCAGTGCGGCATCATCGGGTTTCGCCAGCGCCGTCTTCGCTAAGTTCTCGGCGATGTCGGGCAACAATGCCGAGAGATCGGCTTTCGACGCTGCGAACTCCGGTTGCGAGGCAATCTCGCCCAGCACGGTTTGCGCCGTCGCCAACGCGCGCGGCCAGTCACTTGCCGATTCGACGACGAGCCGCAAGCGAGCCAAGCCGCGATGGACGACGGCGGTCGTGGCGAAGCGATGTGTCGGATAGTCGGTCAAGAACTGATCATAGCGTTCGACGGCCGACGCATAGCCTGCGTTGCGGTACGACTCTTCGGCCGCGGCGAATGCATCGTCGCCCCCTTGCCGAACGATCCGCCAAATCAAAAACGCACTGACCATGACGAGCAGCAAGAGTCCGCCGCCGCCGGCCAGCATCAACGGCGAATCCCAGCGTCCGAAGCGACCGCTCTTCGACGAGCGACTTGTCGGCAGTTGATTCAACCCAGGGCCGGCCTCGCCGGCTGCGCCGAGCAACTCGTCGAACAGATCGGCATACGGCGCTGCCGGTTGCAATTCTTTCGTTTCGGGCGGAGTTTTGCTCGTCGGAATGAGCGGTTGTTTCCGCTTCTCAGGCGAGTCGGCGAAGGGGGCCGTGCCGCGCGGCGGGAGTTGAATGTCGTCGCCTGCCTCACCGGCGGGCAGCATTTCCTTCGTGTCTTCGTCGTAGACGTCGTCTTCGTCGGGAGCCAATTCCAGATTGTCGTTCCGGCCGAGGACTTGTTCCAAAGCGTCGGCCGCCGACAGGTTTGGATCGATCGCCAGCAGACGATCGGCTTCGTCCAGCGTCATCCGTCCGCGGCTGACCAGCCACTTAAAGAGGACGCGGGGCACGAACTCCGTCGGAGAGTTTTCGTGCAACTGCCGGACGCGCGCGACGTCGCTCGGCGCCAACACGCCGCGGCGTTCAAGAGCGGTAATCAATTCCGGCGTCGTCAGCATGCGCGATTCAACGGCCTTCGATCGTTCCAGAGTCTCTGTTTCGTGCGGCCCAGCTTAGGGCGATTCCAGATCGGTCGCCAGTCTTACTTCTTCCATCCCCGCGGCCGATCCGGCATCGAGCGCCGTAACGACCGCCGCGTGATGTGCGTCGGGGTCGACCAACACCACCAATTTACGCGGGCCGGGCTCGCCGCCGGAACCGGGCGTCGTACGCGCGTGTCGAAGCTTCGCAATCAAGTCCTGTCGACTCACGGCTTGAATGTCTTCGACCCACGTCGCGTCGTCGGCATCGATGCGGACCGTCAGCACGTCGTCCAAGTTCGGCTCGTCGAGCGACGGTTGTTGCGCCGCGGCGTCGGTCGGTTCGGGCGTCGGCACTGGAAGTGCTTTTTGCATCGCGAAGGTCGACGTCACCATAAAAAAGATGAGCAGCTGAAACACGACGTCGATCATCGGGGTCATGTCGATCTCGTCGTCTTGCTGCGGCCTGGTTCGCAACACGGGCGGCGGCAGGAACGTCTGCTTGAGCTTGCGGGGACGCGGCGTTGCGGCGGGCTGCGAACCGGCGGCTGCGGCGGCCGGCGGAATGTTGACGACCGCTTGGCACTCGACGCAGCGCGTGCGACGACCGCGGTCCGCTTCGGCCGCTTCGAGCACATGATTGCATTTGGGGCAGCGGAAGCGGACCTTCATCGCTCAGTCGAGCTCCATGACGGCGAGATTGACGGAGACGCCGTCGACCGAGGCGGCGCGAATGAGTCGCGCCACGTCGCGATGCCGAACGTTCTTCTCCGCTTTGATAAGCACTTGTTGCGTCCCTGCGCGAGCCGCCGCCTCGGCCGCGGCATGGATCATCGTTTCCTGGGCTTCCGTACCCGGCGGCAACGGATCGCCGAGCCGACCGTCGGCCAAGTAGACCGTCACGCCGCGACCGTCGTCGGTGGGGACGACGCTGATGACGAGCGCTTGGCGACGACTGACCCCGACGCCGTGATCGGCGGACGGAAGGTCGAGGGCAGCCCGAACGTCGGGGACGCTGGAGACGAGGAAAAAGATCAGCAGCAAGAACGTGACGTCGATCATCGGCGTCATGTCGAGATTGTTATCGAGCGGCACCTTCCGCCGGGTAATCACCGGGCCGTCGTCGTCGGTGGTGGGAAGGCGGAGGGCCATACGCTTTGTCTGTGTTGCGAGTCGGGCGAAGTCGAACCGAGTGAAAACAAAAACTAGCGACGGTTGCTGAGGCGCGCCGCCGACATGACGTCGAGCACGCGGCCGAGCCCGACGTTGACGAGGTCTTCCATTTTCCGAATTCGAATGTTCAACGTGGCCGTCACAAGCGACAGCGGAATGGCGATCGCCAGGCCGAGCGCCGTCGTGATCAGCGCGAGGCTGATGTCTTCGGCCAGGCCGGTCGCTTCGACTTTGCTTTCGCCGCCGAGTTTGCCGAACGCCGACATCATGCCGAGCACCGTGCCGAAGAGTCCAAGCATCGGCGCCGTTTTGATGACCGTGTTGATCCAGCTGATGCGGAATTCCAAGTCGTTGGCGACGTCGCGCTGATAGCGATCGCTGAGCAAGTGGCGAAGCTTCGCCGGCTCGAGGCCGCGCTGATCGCCGGCGGTGCGCGCCAGTTGGGCGACGACGTGCGGTTCGGTACCGCAAAGCTGGGCCGCGGCGGGGTAATCGTCGTTCAGCACATAGCCTTCCCACTTTTCGAGAAAGGCCGACTGCTCTTGCTCCGTCCGAAAGCTAAGCTGCGCGATCCTCCGCCAGACGACGACCGCGGAGTAGGCACCCCACAACGCCGAGACGGCGAGGAACAGGTAACAAAGATCGCCGGCGAACTGGCTGACGGCGCTGATTTGCGAGAGTTCCATGCGGCTGCTTTCAACGGGGCGCGGATCGGCGCGGAGATGCGACGGCCACTATATCTCATCAGAGGGGCGTTTGCTCTTCGACGTAGAACTCAAAGCCCCCGCCTGCTTTGCGGACGGCGAAGCGGGTTTTCCGAATCTGACGGGCCTCGCGTCGGGCGAACTCAAACTCAAGTTGAGCGAGTCGCTCTTCGACGGCGGGGGGAATGAATTGCACGAGCGTTTGGCCGGCCGTCGCGATGCCGACGCGCTCGAGCAGACGACGATCCGACTCGCGGCGGGCCGAGCCGTCGCGCCATTGCATATACAGCCGCGTCTCGGGCTCGGCTCGATCGCGGCTGAGCGTCGGTTTGGGCCGGCTGAAGTCGCGCGCGTAGACGACCGAGCCGTCGCCGGAGACGGCGGCGAGCTCGATGCCGAAAAAGTCGAGCTCCTTGGTATAAGCGTCGAGCGTCTCGCCCGAGGCGTAACGGATCTCCCAGCGTTGGCTCCGCGAGAGCCCGCCGCGCCCCGATCCGCTGCCGAATTGCATGGCGTTGCCGGTGCCGGTCGAGCGTCCGCCGCCGGTTTCGTCGGCGTTGATTTTTGTGAAAGCCGTGTCGAGTTCCGCTTTGCGATTCGCAATCAGGTCTTCGACGGCCGCCAGCGACTGCCGAAACTCGGGCAACGTGACGTTGGTTTCGCGTTGGATCTCGGCGACGGTCGGGGCTTCGAGCGTCATCCCCTCCGACGACGTGCCGACGGGGCTGCCGCCCGAATCGTCGGGCAACATCACCACCGGGACGGTCTTGGTTCGCACGACGAACTTCGAGCCGATCCAGACAAACAGCAAGACGGCGACGGTGGCGCCCAACAGAATGAGCAGCGAAATCATCAGCCCGGCCGCGCGATCGTATCGCGAAACGCCGCCGAGGTGCGGATTCGTCGAAGGAGACGGGGCCGAAGACATACGGGCTGAGGGGGTTTGGATTCGGGCGTCTGGCAAGCGGAAGTCGCTACCGCAGGGCACGACTATCGTACCGCAAATTCCGCCGCAATCGAATCTGCCACGTACGGCGAGGCGATGTTAGGGTTTGACGAGAAAGGCCGGAATATGAGCGAGCGGCAGTTTTTCAATCGTCAGGTTGCGGCCGGCCAGGAATTCATCGATGGCCCGAGTCGCCCCGGCGACGGTGCCGTAATCGTCGAGAATGACGATGCCGCCGGCGACGACGCGATCGAAAAGATTTTCCAGCGAGGCCTTCGTCGGTTCGTAAACATCGACGTCGACGTGCAGCAGAGCGATTTTTAGCTCGGGATTCTGGGCGACCCATTGCGGGGCCGTTTCCAGGATATCGCCGGGGATGAGCGTCACGTTGTCGATTTTCTTGTGACGAAGCGCCGTTTGGAGCTCGTCGGGCGCGATGCCGGTGCCTGCTCGCCGTTCAAATTGCTCGACGAAGACGGCGTCAGGGCCGTCGTGCTTCCCCGGAAAGGGGCCGAAGGCATCGAATCCGATGATGCGCCGCGAGTCGTCGTTTTCGAGCAGACGACGAAAGATCGCAAATTGCAGCAGCGACGCCCCCTTGAACACGCCGCACTCGACGACGTGGCCGTGCAACGGGAGGATGCGTCGATAGAGCTCGTAGTGCGCGAGTAACTTCCCGATCCGCGTCGGATCGGAAGTCAGATAGAAGCCGTTCTCATAATCCCAGGCCCGATCGAGATCGAAGCCGAAAATATCACGACTCATGGAGAGTGCCGCCGTCGCAAACGATTTGACGAGGATTGCCGACCGCCCATTGACCGTCGGAGAGATTGGGAGCGGTCATAATATCGAATCGACAACGGACTTAACGAGCATCTGGCGACAGTGATAAAACAAAAAAAGCCCCGCAAGGCTTTTGACCTTGCGGGGCTTCTTAATTGGATCCGGCAACACCTACTCTCGCACTTGTAGTACTACCATCGGCTTGAAAAGCTTAACTACCGTGTTCGGAATGGGAACGGGTGTGGCCTTTTCAATATGGTCACCGGAAAAAAGTTCACCGCACCGTTAGACACGGTGAACTTAGGTTGTGGTATTTGCAGCATCTTACGGCTCTTAGCATTTCTCGTTGTCAGGGTTCACCGTATTCGGCGAGGCCCTGACACAGAAACAAGAGCGTTCGATTAATGTGGCCAAGCATTCGTCCGTTAGTACTGGTTAGCTGAGGATATTGCTACCCTTACACATCCAGCCTATCAACCTGGTCGTCTACCAGGGGACTTTCGAGCTATTGCTCAACGAAACCTGATCTTGGAGCGGGCTTCACGCTTATATGCTTTCAGCGTTTATCCTGTCCATACTTAGCTATCCAGCCGTGCCACTAGCGTGACAACTGGGACACCAGAGGTATGTCCATCCAAATCCTCTCGTACTAAAGATGAATCTCCGCAAGTTTCGTACGCCCACACCAGATAGGGACCGACCTGTCTCACGACGGTCTGAACCCAGCTCACGTACCACTTTCATCGGCGAACAGCCGAACCCTTGGGAGCTTCTTCACCCCCAGGATGTGATGAGCCGACATCGAGGTGCCAAACCGCTCCGCCGCTATGGACGCTCGGAAGCGATAAGCCTGTTATCCCCGGAGTACCTTTTATCTGATGAGCGACGGCCTTTCCATCCAGCACCGCCGGATCACTAAGTCCTACTTTCGTACCTGCTCGACTTATAAGTCTCGCAGT
>CAMCTH010000117.1 GCA_945877965.1 Planctomicrobium piriforme
CGACCGGTGACAAGCTAGCACGGTGCTAGACTTCCCAGGTGCGAGGCGGCCCACCCAGGTCGGTCTGCAAAGCCCGAACGAAGGTCGTTCAGGCGGTTGCAGCAGACCTCGGCATAATCGGAACAGACGGCAGGTTCGACGCGTTTGGTGCGGCACGGGAAGCGGGGTTTACGCTCCCAGCAAAAAGCCGGCCAATCGCTAATACACGACCTAGGTTTGTTCAGAAGCCGACACGAAGCGGACGGGGCATTCAACCACGCGGGCGGCGCATCGCAGGCCGGTTAGAGAAAACAAACTTCCATGGGATTCATCAAACGTCTGTTCAAGAACGTGTTTCGCGAGGGACAAACCCAAACGAGCACGAACGGCAGCTTTCAGGCCGTCAGCGACGAAGCGCTCGAGGCTCACCTCGGCATCGTCCGCTACGGCGACTTCGTGCTGACCGATGCCGTGCGACCCTCGTACGACTTGCAAGTCGTGCCGTCGCAAGGTTATCGCCACGACGTCTACAACGACTCGGACAACAAAACGAGCGTGCCGGTACTGATGGCGTCCGCCACCAATCACAGCCTGTTCGAAACGTTCATTGAGCTGCTCGATCCGCTCGGCTTCGAAGTCGACGTCGTGCTCGAGACCAGCCATCAACGCAACAACAAAGGCCACGTCGATCTGTATCGCGAGCACATTGATCTGCCGGTGCTCAAGAGCATCTTGTACGAATACGAAGACCTGCTGTTGAACGACGGTTGCACCGGCATCGCCGTGCTGAACCCGAACATTCCGCAGGAAGTTCAATTCGACGAACACAAACTGTTGATCGTCTACGGCGATAACCTCGGCGATTACGAAGAGATCCTGAAGCAAGGGGGCATCGGCTGCCGCGAGGAGATGAAGTTCATCACCGAAGCGGAGCACGTCCACTCTTCGAGCGATTACTATCGTGATCAGTTCGAGGAACTCAAAATGCGATTGGGGATGGACTCGCACTACTAGCGAAGTCGCGGGGATGCGACGACGTTGGGACGACCGTGGACGGTCGTTGCGGCGAGTCTGGGAAACGCGCGAGCCGCCGGGGGTACCAACCCGGCGGCTCGTGTTGTTGATAGAGAGAGGGTGGCGTCTACTTTATCTCCGGCAAATAATCGCGCAATCCCGGCTCGACCTTTCGCAACTCGTCGACTACGAGCGGCGCAATCGCCGCAGCGCCGACCGCCGACAGGTGCGTCCCGTCCATCCTCCCCGGCAACTCCGGGTGCGGCGGGCCCAACGTCGCCGATTTCTCAGGTCCGAGTTGCTCGACCAACTCCAAGCTGCGGCGATGCAGATCGATGAGCGGCACTTTCTTCTCCGCCGCGACCGCCTTCATCGCGTCGACATAGGGCGCGAGGTTTGAATCGATTTTTCCCTCGGGCGAAAAAATCCGCCGGACCATCGACGTCACCAAGATCGGCTGCGCCCCGGCTTCGCGCGCTTGATCGACGTACTGGATGAGGTACTCGCGATAAGTCGTGTTCGGCGTCGTCTCGCGATCGGGCCCTTTGCCGGGCTGATCGTTGTGGCCGAACTGGATCAGCACAAAGTCGGGCTTCTGTGCCAGCGCGTTCTTCCAATTCCCCTTGTCATAGAAGCTCTTCGAGCTCTGCCCGCCACGAGCCAAATTGATGCACTCGGCAGGGGGCTTCAGGAGCCCGGCAAACGCCAGCCCCCAGCCGGCCGTGTCGGTCACCGTCGAATCGCCGACCAGCACGATCCGCACTTTTTTCGTCGGAGGTTCGTCGGCTGCGCTCAAGTCGGCGACGAAGACTGCCAGAAGCACAAACGCGATCGAAGCCCAGGCATTCGACCGAAGACGCTGACACGCAGAGAAGAAAGGCATGGTGAAGCCCGGCAAATGGGTGAAGGGAGCGAGTGGCTGAATGATAACTCCGCCGCTACTCCACTTCGAGCCTGCGATATGTCGCATAGCCAAAAAGCAAACCGCGGGCTTGCGCCCGCGGCTCGCCGTCTGCCCCAGTTCTGTCAACTGGCTTCCGTCAACCGTCAACTACTTCGGCGGTTCGACCAGTAGCGTTTCGTCGCCGAGGTTCACCAGCACCGGCTCATCGCTCACCAGGTACTGCGTCAACTGTCGGCCGTGCTTGCGGGCGAGTTCAAAGTACTCGTCGGTGAATTGCGTCACGCGGCGGGCTTTCTTGGTTTGCTCTTCGGTCACGGTCGAGTCGATCCATTGCGAGCCACGTAGGAAGAACGACTTGTTGCCGACGTTGCGGTTCGTCGTTACGGCCACGTCGCGATCGGTCTGGGCGTCGCGGTAGACGTTGCCGCCGTAGCCTGCGCCGCCCGTGGGAGCCGCGGCCGCCGGGGCATTTTGGAGCAATCCCTTCGCGGCTCGTTGCGCGACGCCGCTGATCCCGTCTGCCGACTTCTCCAAGATTTCGAGATTCTTCCCCGCCGTCGTTGCATTCGACGCCGTCGCGCGGAAATCGACCGTCTCGTCGGCCAGGAACGACGTGTACGGCGTCAGGATGCCGTGCCGTGTCGAGAGCTCGACTAACTCCTTGACGAGTTCCTCGTTCTTACCCTTCAGATCGAGTTGATCCAAAATCTCGCCGACGCGTCGCGTCGCCCACAGCTTCTCGATGAAGGCGAACGTATCGTCCTTGCTCTCTTTCGCTAACTCGGCGGGGAACGCGAACTCTTTTCGCTCTTTGCCGACGGAGCCTTCGACCCGCACATGGGCCGAGCCCGGCTTTTTGTAGCGACCGACGACGATCAGTTGTTCGCCGGCAAACAGATCAAACGTCTCGCGCGGATACAAACGATTCACCGGCGGGCCGTCTTCGGTCTTCGCTTCGTCGCGGACGAATGCGAGTTTGACTTCGGTCAGCACCGGCGATTCCATCCGGCGATAAAGTTTGGCGACGCGGGCTTCGAGATCTTCGTTCGGCCGCACGTACTCGCTCTGGCCGTAGTTCGAACGGGCCAACTTGTCGAGCAGGCGACTGTTCACGTCGTAACCGACCCCGAAGGCGATAACCCGCGCTCGGACGCGATTGTTCGACTGCGCCCGATCGACGATCCGCGACTCGTTCGTCTCGCCCGCCGTCGGCAGGCCGTCGGTCATGAACAGCACATAGTTCGGCCGATCGGAGTCTTTCAATTGCCCGAGAGCCGCACTCAGCGCGCCGTCGATGTTCGTGCTGCCGCCGGCATACAACGACTCGACGAACCCGAGCGCCTCGGCTCGGCTCTTATCGTCGAATCGTTGCAACTCCGGCTTAAAGCTTTCGATCCGATCGTCGTAGGCGATGATGTTGAACAGGTCCCCTTTGCGGAGATTGTTGACGAGGAACTTGGCCGCCCCTTTAGCTTGCTCGATCTTCTGGCCGCTCATGCTCCCCGAGCGATCGACGACGAACACGACCGTCTTGGCGGTCGGCTCGTCGTTTTCTTCGATGATCTGTGGCGCAGCGAGCAGCAAGAAGTAGCCGTCCTCCTTGGTCGACGGCCGATAGCTCAACACCTTGGCCGAGAGTTTGCCGTCGCCGACGTCGTACATCAACCGAAAGTCGGCCGTCGGGATTTCATTCTTCGTTTCATAAACCGCCGTGGCCCGCTTCGATTCTCGCTTGATGTCGATCGCGTGCGACGGGCTATACACATTCTTGATCTTTTGATCGCTCTCGATCGTCACGCGGACCGAAACCCGCTCGACGGCGTGCGTCGAGTACTTCGCGGTCGAGAGCGGAAAGACAAAGTCGGTGACGCCTTGATCGCGACGACAGATTTGTGTGTAGTTCAGCACGACCTTCCGTTCTTGTCCCGGCGGCACGGGGAAGACGCTCGTCTGGAACATGCCGCCGCCGAGCCATTCCAACAGCGCCGGGTCTTGGTTCTTGCGAACGATCTCTTCATAGCGACGTCGGGCTTCTTCTTTGCTCAGCAATTTGCCGGCGAGTTCTTTGCCGTCGACCATCAACGTCAGGCGGTCGATCGCACCGTCGTACGGCAACGGAAAGACGAGGGCGACTTCCATCGTCCGACTGCCGGTGTTGACGAACGTCTGGCTCACTTGAACCTGTGCGACGGAGTCGATCAGTTTGGCATTCACCTCCAGCGATTGAATCTTGTACGAGTCGTGGGGGATCGACGGGGCCGGGCGGTGCGGCGGGTGAACGAACGTCGGCCGCGGCAGGCGAACCTGTTCCGACGGCGTCACGTTCACCAGCAACCCTTGCCCCCGCGCGGACCCCGCCGACAGCAGGAACCCGATCGCCAGGACGAGCCCGGTTAAGAAAGTCGCGATCGTCCCCTGATAACGCCGATGCTTGCAACGCTGCCGCGACATGACTCGATCCTCCGCTGGGGGACGACGTGCGAACGTGTTCATTCCTACCCGATTCGACGCCGGCTGCGCTGTTGAAGTTCCATTATCAATGCAATGGGCGTCGATCGCGGTGCCAATTCGGTTCTCCCGCTCTCCCACTCTCGCTATCTCCCCCTCTGAACTCGCCTCGCTACTCCTTACGCCGACTGATCTTGCAGCGAGAAGGGCACCTCGCCACACTACCGCCCCCGAAAATCCGAGGTCTCCATGCGCTCGCGGGCTCGCCGTGCTCTCTGCCTTTGCCTCGTCGGCTGTCTAGCCGTCGCGGGGGGCTGCGCGCTCTGGCGGAATGAAAAACGACCGCCGCCGCTGGAGAATCCGATCTCGGTCCCGTTCACGAATTGCGATGATCTGTGGAACGTGATCGTCGACGTCGTCGATGACGATTTCGATATCGCGACCGAGCAACGCGTGCGCCAAGCGGGCGACGTGCTGACCGTCGGGCGGATCGACACCGCGCCGCAAGTCGGCGCGACGTTGCTCGAACCGCGGCGCGGCGATGCGGCCGACAAGTACCAACGGCTGCACGGCACGTTGCAATCGCTTCGTCGTCGCGCCGTCATTCAAGTCATTCCGGCCGGCGACACGTTTCAAATCGAAGCGCTGGTCTACAAGGAGCTTGAAGACCTTTCACGCCCCGAGTTCAGTACGGCCGGCTCGGCGACGTTCCGCAACGACGGTTCGCTCGTGCGCGTGGAAGAAGCGACCGGCGTGCTGCAACCGACGCTCGGTTGGATTCCGCTCGGCCGCGACATGATCATGGAGCAAAAGCTGCTCGCCAAGATCATCGCGCACACCGGCGCGACGCGGACGCAATTCAACAACGGGTCGACGCCGTTCGGGATTTCGCCCGAGCAGTATCTGCCGCCGGGTGCGGCGGTGCCATCCAACTCGTCGCCATACTCGGAGACGTTGCAAAAGCCGCCGAGCGAAACGTTGCCGTCCTTTGACGGCGGCCGCGTGCTGGAAAGCGTTCCGCCCGGATCGACGTCGCCGAGCGGTCCAACGTTATCGCCGGGCCCGAACTTGCAACCGGTGCCGTTTTAGTTCGTCGGCGAGGTGGTCTTCTGCGGCTCGCTCTTCACCGCACCGATCGGCGGCATGAATGCTTCCCGCGGCGGGGCGGGGGCTTGCGTCTCCGGGGCCGCGATCGTCACGGGCTTCGCACTCACCGGATGAGCCGACGGAATGCGGAACGTGAACGCCGTCCCTTTGCCGGGCGCGCTCTCGACTCGAATCTTGCCGTGATGCGCCTCGATGATGTTCTTGCACATGGAGAGACCGAGGCCCGTGCCGCCGTGCCCCGCTTCGTCCGGCCCCGACTTCGTCGTATAGTACGCTTCGAAAATCCGTTGCAACGTCTCGGGCGTCATGCCGCTGCCGGTGTCGCGCACCGAAAGCTCGACCATGTCGGTCGCTGGATCATGGCTCAGCTGCACGAAGATCCGCCCACCTTGCGGCATCGCTTGTCGCGCGTTGATCAGCACGTTCATCAGCACCTGCTGAATCTGATTCGTGTTGGCCATCGCGGGCGGCGTGGGGTGGATCGTCCGCTCGACCTGCACGTGGTACTTCATCATGTCGCGCTCAAGCAGCATCAGCGTATCGTCAACGACCTTCACCATGTCGGTCGCTTCGAACGTCGCGGTCCGGTTACGGGCAAAGCCCAAGATGCCGTTCGTGATTCGGGCACAGCGGTTGGCGGCAGTCAGAATCTTTTCGAAGGCCTTGGTCGCCGTCTCGCCGGTCGGGTTTTTGAGCCCGAGCTTGGCGTAATTGATGATCGTCATCAGCACGTTGTTGAACTCGTGGGTCGTCGTGCCGACCAGCTCGCCGAGGGCGGTTTGCTTTTGGGCTTGGGCCAGTTGCTCTTTGAGCTGAGCCGTTTGCTCTTGGAGCAGCGCCACTTGTTCCGTGAGTTTCTGAACGTCGGTTCCGCCTGCCGTCATCGTCGGGCCGCCTTTGCCATGCTGCGAGGTCTACGGAAGCTGCCGGGTTCGCCGGCCGTGCGCGTCTTAACTCTCGGTCGGTCCGCGAGTTCCGCACGCCCTGGAGTTATCGTCTCGTCGGGCTGGTCGACTGAAACGGCGATCGATATGATCGTTGGCCGCAGCGAAAGAATCGTTGCAAGCCCGGGCGATCCGCTCGTTTCCACACGGAAGTGGTTCCATGCACACCGTCGATCTGCTGGCCGAGGCCCTCAAAACGGTGAAACGACTCGGCTACGAAGTCCGCGTCGAGTTGCTCGACGGCGGCAACGGCGGGGTCTGCGAGTTCGGCGGCCGCAAGATGCTGTTCCTCGACGCCGGTCAGCCGCCGCTCGAACATCTGCATGCGGTGCTGGAACTGCTGCGAACGGAAGGCCGCAAACGAACGTTGGCGACGAGCCCGGAGTTGCAGAAGCTGCTGGTGCCGAAACGCGCGGCGTAACGAAGTCGCCGTCCGTTTAACGGCCCTCTGCCTACCGCCTACTGCCCACTCACGCGATACAGTCCCGCGGCTGCGATATACATCTCCACCGCGCGCGGCACCTGATAGCGAATGCTCCGTCCTTCGGCGACGCGGCGTCTTAAGTCGCGGCTGCTGATGCCGACTTGGGGCATCTCGACGCGATGCGATTGGATCAGGGCTAAGCGATCGGCCGTGACGAACGTCGCGATCGCCTGCCAGTCGGGCTCGGCCGCACCGGGTCGTCCGACGGTCATCGGCAGGGAGAGCTCGCAAATCCGTCGCGGGTCGCGCCACGTCGGCAGATCGTGCAGCGAATCGCCCCCCATCAGCAAGAAGAGTTCATCGCCGGGCCGTTCGCGATGTAGCGACTCCAGTGTGTCGACCGTGTAGCTGACGCCGCCGCGGTTGAGTTCCATCTCGCTGAGGCGAAACGGTTCGTGTCCGCCGATCGCCAGCTTGAGCATCTCGATGCGATCGGCCGGCTTCGACAGCGTTTGGTCCTGCTTGTGCGGCGGGACGGCGGCGGGAATGAACCAGACTTCGTCGAGCCGGCCTTGCTCGCGACACGCCTCGGCCAAGAGCAAGTGCCCCAGGTGAATCGGGTCGAACGTCCCCCCTAACAATCCGATGCGCATGAGTCGTATAATCTGGAGCTTGGAGACGCGAGACTTGAGACGCGAGGTGCTGCGAGAATGATATGAGCCCGACTTCGGCCTTACGGCCTGTTGGCTCCGGTCTTCAGTCTCCTGTCTTCGCCTGATCGTAACGGCGCGGTCGGTAACGTCGCAAGCGGTTCGGCCGCTTCCCTGCGCTGCGGTTCTTAGGTATTTCATGACACGATCTGAGCATCAACAAGATCTCTTCGGCGACACGGCTCCGTGGGAGGACGACGACGTCGAACTTCGGACCGTCGCGACGATTGTCTTTCCGACGGGGCCGGACAAGGAGTTCGATTACCTGGTGCCCGACGAACTGTTGGGCAAGCTGCAAGCAGGCTGCCGCGTCAAAGTGCCCCTCGGTCGCAGCGATCGGCCGGTCATCGGCTACTGCGTGCGCCTCGAGACGAAGCCGCTCGGCACACGGAAGTTGAAGGCGATTCTCGCGCCGGTCGATGCCGTGCCGCTGCTGCGGCCGTCGCTGTTGCGGCTCACTCGTTGGATGAGTGAATACTATTTGTGCGATTGGGGCCAGGTGTTGGAATCGGTCGTGCCGGCCGGCGTCCGTGATGCGGCAGGCACACGACTGACGACGATGTTGAGTTTGGCCGACGAGTGGCGCGGTAAGCTCGGGACGTTGAAACTGCCGACGAAGCAGACGCTGGTGCTGGAAGTGCTCGAAGCGGCCCGCGAACCGCTGACGTTGCAACAACTAACCGTGGCGGCCCGCTGCACGCAAGCCCCGATTACGACGCTGCGTCGCAAGGGTTTGATCCGCGCGCAGGCCGTCCGATTGCGGACCGTCGACGTGCAGGACCCGATCGTCGAGCAAGAACCCGACCATCTGTTGAACGAAGACCAAGCAGCGGCGCTGAAGACGATTCTCGGCGCGTTGCGATCGTCGCAGCATGAAACAATTCTGCTCCACGGCGTGACCGGCAGCGGCAAGACGGAAGTTTACATTCGCGCGATTCAAGAAGTGGTGAGCTACGGTCGACAGGCGATTGTCTTGGTCCCGGAAATCAGCCTGACGCCGCAACTCCGCGATCGATTTCGCTCCCGGTTCGGCCGCGTGGCCGTGCTGCATAGCCATCTCAGCGACGGCGAACGGCACGCCTATTGGGAACAGATTTCCCGCGGCGATGTGCAGGTCGTCGTTGGTGCGCGGAGCGCAATCTTTGCCCCGACGCCGCAGTTGGGGATGATCGTGATCGACGAAGAGCACGAAGCGACGTTCAAGCAAGAGACGGCCCCGCGGTACCATGCGCGGGACGTGGCGTTGTTTCGGGCGCAGACCGAGAAGGTGCCGCTGGTGCTCGGCTCGGCGACGCCGTCGTTGGAAACGTATCATCGAGCGCAGACCGGTGAGTTCCGCTTGGTCCCGATGCCACGTCGGGTGCTCGATCGACCGATGCCCGACGTGCTGACGATCGATTTGCGGAACGAAACGCGAGAGCGCGGCGAACGGGGCGGGGCGCTAAGTCGACCGTTGCGACAAGCGATGGAGCGGGCTTTGCACGACGGCGGGCAAGTGATTTTGCTGCTCAATCGCCGCGGGTTTGCCACGCACATTCAATGCCCGGCGTGCGGCGAAACGGTCCGCTGCCCGAACTGCGACATCCCGCTGACGCATCATCAGCAGGCGCATTTGGCACTGTGCCACTATTGCGATTACGAAACCAAACCGCCGAATGCGTGCCCGGCATGTCACAGCGTCGACATTCGTTATCGCGGGCTCGGCACGCAACGGCTCGAAGCGGAAGTCCGCGGGCGATTTCCGAGTTATCGTTGTCTGCGCATGGATGCCGACAGCATGCAGAAGCCGGGGAGCCACGAGGCGGCGCTGGATCTGTTCCGTCGCGGCGAGGCGAAGATTTTGGTCGGGACGCAGATGATCGCCAAGGGGTTGGACTTTCCGAACGTCACGCTTGTCGGCGTGGTGAATGCCGACACGGCGTTGCACCTGCCCGACTTTCGCGCGGCTGAGCGGACGTTTCATCTGCTGGTGCAGGTCGCCGGTCGGACGGGGCGGGGCGAGCGCGGCGGCCGCGTCGTCGTGCAAACGCTCAGTCCCGATCATGCCGCGCTCCAGGCGGCGCAGCGACACGATTATCGAACCTTCGCCGACGAAGAATTGAACAATCGCAAGGCCTGGGGCTATCCGCCGTTCGCGAGTTTGGTGCGATTGGTGGTCCGCGGCCCGCGTGAGGAAGTGACCCGCGGCTTTGCATCGCATGTGGGGAAGCAACTCGAATTGGCGCTGGCTGACGATGAATCAGCGACTTCGAAAGAATCGCCGAACGCTCTGCCGCCCCGCGTGCTCGGCCCGGCGCCCTGTCCGATCGCCCGACTCCGCAACTTGTTTCGCTTCCATTTGCTGGCGCAAGCGGCCGATGCCGGTCGTCTGCATGCCGCGGTCCGCAAAGTCACGGAAAGCCTCGCCCCGCCGGAAGACGTGCAGTGGATCGTCGACGTCGACCCCTGGGACATGATGTAAGAAGTCAGAGATCAAAAGTCAGAAAATCCGAGGCTTTGTCGTTCTCCCGTCGACTTCCGACTTCTGATTTCCGACTTCTGACTTTACAATGCCCGCATGTCGTACCGGTCGTTCAAACGCGTGCTTGGCGAGACGAGTCTCGAACGGAAGTGCCGGTTTTTGTT